>CAVAQY010000004.1:0-63637 GCA_963590865.1 Bacteroidaceae bacterium
ACGGCTTCACGTTCTGTGCCGCATCGGCAGCCGAAAGCATTGTGCCCATGAGGGCTAATGAAAGGATTATTCTTTTCATGTGTTCATTTTTTTTGTTTTAGTACTTTGCATACATTTGCACCTTAGAAAATGCATGAAACACTAGAATCTGCATTTCCCCAAGTGCATACAGTAATATTTATCATCCCACTCTGAGCCTTCGGCCTATTATTGTACTAATAAACCGATAACTGTCACAAATGTACAACAAAAACTGCAGAGAACCTACCTGTTGTCCATTCCACGAACTGAGGCTCTTGCATTGCCTATTTTGGTAATTATGGCATTTACGATGCGTAAACGTTGCCTTTTACAAGTCTTTCAGCAACACTTCCCTCATGTCTTTGAGGTATTTTGTGCGTGACTGAAGTACCTGCGCCCACTTCTCGTTGTAGTATTTGTTAAGGGGTAGGTTCAGCCGCCATCGTCCGTGCGACTCAAGTCGGTCCACCATGCTTCCCACGCTCATGCGTCCGATGCTTTCTGCCGGCATGAAGCGCGAAGCGGCTCCCTTTTCGTCGCTGCTTATCTCTACCAGCAGGTTGACTGTCATGAGGTCATAGAGCAAGTCGTTGACAATGTGTATGGGTATTTCTGTCTCATCGCGCAGCTCCAGCGCCGTGTACGGCCTCTTCCCCTCGTCAAACCGTCTGCATATGCGGCTCATGATCAGGGCGCACATCTGCATGCGGTAGCGGTGGCTTATGTCGGAAGTGTTCGTGTCGTAGTCGTAATACTCCTGGTTCTGGTTCATGTAGCACAGAGATGCGCCGAACAGGCATATTGTCCACGAAATCTGAACCCACAGCATGAACATCGGAAGAGCGGCAAACGAGCCGTATATGGCGTTGTATCTCGACACCCAAATCTGCGAGTGGATATAGAAAAACTGAAGCCATTGCATGGCCACACCAGCGAGAATGCCGGGCACAATGGCGTTGCTGGCCTTCACATGAGTGTTGGGCACAAACACATACATTCCTATAAACATCAGCGACATCAGCACATACGGGGACAATGCGATGCAGAAACGCATGGTGGAGCTTAGGATTAGTATGTCGGGCATGCTCTTTGCCACCGTGGCCATAAAGAGTGACAGACCGGAGGTGAGCACCAGGACAAACGGCAACAGGAACAACATGGCCATGTAGTCGGTGATTGTGCGGTAGATGCTCCGTTTCTTCTTCACCTGCCAGATGCCGTTGAACGCCGCTTCTATGTTGCTGACAAGCATCAGAACGGTGTAGAACATGAAAAAAAGTCCTATCACGAGGAATATCCCGCCCTGGGTGTTCACGAGGTATCTGTTGACGAAGTCTACAATTACCTCGGCTGCCTGTGGCTGCGACTGGAGAGCTTCGCGAAACCAAACCTCGAGATACTTGTTGTAGCCGAATCCTCTGGCTACGGCAAACACCACGGCGAGTATCGGCACAATGGCAATCAGGGTAGAGTAGGTGAGAGCCGATGCTTCTCTCATCACCCGCTTGGCGGTGAAGAGGCGCACGGCCAATATGCACTTTCTGACCGCTTCCATCGGCAGCCGCTTCCATATTGGGTCGTTTGGCTGTGGCGTTTGCCGTGCTGCGGCACGCAGAAATCTGATTGCAGACTTTACTCTATTCCTCATAAAGACAAGCGACTTTTTTCTCTATTGCCATTACGGTTGGACTCCTTCAGAAACCACCGCACATGAGATGCAGCCGGAGGCGTTTCCGGCAAACAAGAAAAAGGAAAGCACTGTCCCTATAAGCCGGGTTCTGTTCCGCAACCGCACGGGTTGCGGCGTCTGCCATTTATCCAATCCGTGAGTCACCCCACGGCTTTAGCATTCCACCCTCCACCGGAATTAGTCGGACGGGCAGCCCTCAAACGGTGGTTTACATGAACTTGCAGCCTCCAGCCGGCACGGCCCGCCGATCACCCGACGGCCGGTGGTCTCTTACACACGCCTTCTCACCCTTGCCAACCTTGCGGCTGGCGGTTGTTTTCTTCTGCCGTAGCCTACTGTCACCAATAGCTTCTACTTTCGGAAGTGGAGCGCCCTGCGCTGCCCGGACTTTCCTCTCGCACCTCTAAAACAGGATGCCAGCGGCAGACCGGGACACTGCTTTCGCTGCGCAAAGTTACCACTTTTTTCCGTTATCGGGCAAGAAAATAAGCTGACAAACTGTTTTTATTTCTAATTTTGCACTTCGTCTACAATAGAAGTTTAACTTGGCGTGGTGTTTATTCGGGATGCCTTCGGGACTCGTTCGGGATGCCTTCGATAGAAGTTTAACCTTGGTGTGGGATCTAATAGAACACGCCTGTAGAAGCAAATAGGCAGAAAAAAAATGTACAACAGAAGCATAATCAAGACAAAACTCCACGAAAGTCCGTGCGGCACATTGCTGCTCGGCTCGCTGAACGACAAACTCTGTCTGTGCGACTGGCTGGTTGAGAAGCGCCGCAGTCGTGTGGACGGTCGCCTGAAACGCAGGTTGGATGCTGAGTTTGAGGAGGGGAATTCCGAGGTAATGGAAAAGACTGTGGCGCAACTTGACGAGTATTTTGGCGGGAAGCGCAAGCAGTTTGACGTGCCTCTGCTCTATGCTGGTACTGTTTTTCAGCAAAGGGTGTGGTGCGAACTGCAGAACATTCCTTTCGGGCAGATTGTTTCCTACGGAGAAATAGCCCGTCGCATAGGCACGCCTAAAACAGTCCGTGCCGTTGCCAACGCCATTGGTGCCAATGCCATTTCCATTCTTGTTCCCTGCCACAGGGTTATTGGCAGCAACGGGTTGCTTACGGGATACGCCGGCGGACTTGCTGCCAAACAGCGGTTGCTGGATTTGGAAGGAATTGCCTTGTAGGCCAAAATAGTCTTACATCCGGTTGTTGTAATTAGGTAAGTAGGGTGGGTTTTCTGACAGCAAGTTGCCTAAAATCCCCAAATGTTCACGCCAGTATTGTCTTTTTTGTTACCTTTGTAAGGCGAATTTAGACTTGCTAAGGCAGAGAGATGAAACTTCACTTCAGGCTGAACTACAATACTATTTGGGGAGAGAGACTTCATGTGGGCATCGTTTACAAAGGCTGCGACGGCAGCTTGCGTCACAACGACTTGCCGATGAACACCGACGACGGGCAGGTATGGACGCTGGAAACCACAGCCATAGAGTCGCGCCAATGCGTACTGGAGTCGTTCACCTATGTATATAAGGTGAAGGATGCCGACGGTAATGTATTGCGAAGCGAGTGGGACGGAGTGCCGAGAACGATGGCTTTCGACCCTACGAAAGACTATTTCATGCCCGACAGTTGGCGCGACATCCCGTTGCAAAGCCACCTTTACACCAATGCATACCTCACGGCCACCCAGAGTCCTGCCGATGAGGAGGTGAAGCCGCTACAACTGCCGCTGTTCAGGCGTACCGTTGTGTTTCGCATCTCGGCCCCTCAACTCCAGCCGGGACAGTCGTTGGGCGTGTGCGGAGGCCATCCGGCCATAGGCGACTGGAGCGAATCGCGCTACATTCCCATGCAGTATGCCGGCCGACAGGAGTGGGTATTGTCGATAAACGTGGTGGGAATAATGAACTTTCCGCTGGAATACAAGTATGTTGTGGTGGACAACCGCAGCCAAGGGCTGGTGGAATGGGAAGAGGGCAGCAACCGCACTACCGGCGACTGTGCCGTTTCCGACGGTCAGGTGCTTGTGCTTGACGGAGGAATACTCCACGTGAGGGAAAAGATGTGGCGTGCGGCCGGTCTTGCTGTGCCTGTGTTTGCCCTGCGGAGCAACAGCTCTTATGGCGTAGGGGACTTCGGCGACTTGCGCCGGATGGTGGACTGGGCGGTGCTTACAGGACTGAAGGTGATACAGATGTTGCCCGTCAACGACACGACAAAGAGCCGCGATTGGATGGACTCAAGCCCTTATAATGCCGTTTCGTGCCACGCTCTTCATCCGCACTATGTAGATCTGGAGGCGGCTGGAGTCCTGTCAGACAAGGCCAAGATGACCGTTTACCACCGCCAGCGGCTTGAGCTAAACGCCTTTTCTCATAGCGACTACTGCGCCGTAGACAGGGTAAAGAACGCCTATCTCTCCGACCTGTTTGCCGAAAAGGGCGCGGCGGTTTGCGCTTCCGGTGCTTTCAAAGCTTTTGTCCGTGACAACAAGGACTGGCTCATGCCCTATGCTGCCTTCAGTCTGCTGCGCGACAAGTATGGGACAGCCCGTTTCGGCGACTGGAAAGAGCTGTCCGTGTATGATGAAGCAGCCGTAGGCAACTTCTGTGCGGACAATACATGCGCCGTGGAATACATATATTTTGTGCAATACTTGCTGCACACCCAGTTGAAAGAAGCTGCCGACTATGCACGTAGCCAGGGAGTTGTACTCATGGGCGACCTGTCAGTTGGTGTCAGCCGCGACAGCGTGGAGGTGTGGTCAACGTCCCAGTACTTCAACACAGCTGCTTCCGCAGGAACCACGCCAGACACGTCTTATCCGAACGGACAGGTTTGGGGCATTCCCACATACAACTGGGATGCTCTGATGGCCGACGGATGCCGCTGGTGGCACAACCGGCTGGAGCATACTGCGCAGTATTTCGATGCCATACGCATAGACCACGTGATCGGATACTTCCGCATTTGGGAAATACCTGACCACGCCAAGCACGCTCAACTGGGACATTTCTCCCCGTCTTTGCCCATGGATGCCAGCGAAATAGAATATTTCGGTCTCACATTCCACAAGGAACTGTTCACCAAACCGTTCATTACCGACAAGATACTCGCGCGACTGTTCGGCATACACGCCGACTATGTGCGCTCAAACTTCCTCGTAAGCAAGGGCTACAACCTCTATGACCTGCGCGAAGAATACGGCACGCAACGGAAAATAGAGGCTGCGCTTGGCGGCAAGACCGACGAAAACAGCATCTGGATACGCGAGGGACTGTACCGGTTGCTGGACGATGTGCTCTTCATCGAAGACACCAAACATCCGGGAATGTACCATCCGCGCATCAACGCCTACCGGGAACCGATATTCACAACGTTGGGCAGCGAGGAAAAGGATGCATTCATGCGCATCTACAACCACTATTACTACCAGCGGCACAATATGTTTTGGGGCACACAGGCCATGAAACGTCTGCAAAACGTGCTCAAGGGCACACGCATGTTGGTTTGCGGCGAAGACCTCGGCATGCTTCCCGACTGCGTGGAACCTGTTCTCGACACTCTGCGCATACTCTCCACCGAACTGCAGACGCTTCCCAAGCAGCCGGGCTTTGAGTTTGCCCACCTTGGAGCCTATCCCTACCGGAGCATGGCCACCACTTCCACCCACGACATGTCCCCATTGAGGCTCTGGTGGGAGGAGAACCGCGAAGCCGCCATGAGGTTTTACGTCACGATGTTGCAGAAAGAGGGTAGGGCACCGGAGCATTTGCCGACGCAGACTGCGGAGGAAATCATAGCCAGACACCTGTATTGCCCGTCCATGCTGTGCGTATTGCCCGTTCAAGACTGGCTCGCGATGTCGGCGGAACTGCGCTCAGCAAACGTAAGGCAGGAAAGAGTAAACACTCCGAGCGACCATTACAACCGCTGGGAGTACAGAATGACGCAGACGATAGAGGAACTGATGGAAGCAGACCAATTCAACAGAAAGATAAAGACCATGATAACGAGGAGCAAAAGATGAAGGAATACAGCACATACGTATTCGACCTTGACGGCACTCTGCTGTCTACGCTCGAAGACTTGACCACAAGTACCAACCATGCCCTACAGATACACGGACTGCCCACGCACTCCATAGACGACGTGCGCCGCTTTGTGGGCAACGGAGTGAAGAAACTAATAGAAAGGGCTGTGCCCGGAGGACTGGAAAACCCGAAGTTTGAAGATGTCTACGCCACATTCCGCAGCCACTATATGGAACATTCGCTCGACACGACCCAGCCTTATCCGGGCATCAGCGAAACGCTTGGCGAACTGAAACGGCGAGGCAAGAGGATAGCTGTGGTGAGCAACAAGTTCTATACCGCCACCCAGGAACTGTGCAGGCACTTCTTCCGCGACAGCGTGGAAGTGGCTATCGGAGAACGGGAGGGCATACGCAAGAAGCCTGCCCCCGACACGGTAGAGGAAGCCCTGCGCCAATTGGGAGTGGACAAGGCGGATGCCGTCTATATAGGCGACAGCGATGTGGACGTGGCCACCGCCCGAAACAGCGGATTGCCCTGCATTAGCGTGCTTTGGGGCTTCCGTGACAAGGACTTTCTCATCCAAAACGGAGCCGAAACCTTTATCACAGAGCCAAGCCAGCTGCTGGACTGGGCATGAAAACTACAGCAGAGTGTGGCGGTCAATATAGGCCATGACACTATCCTTGTAGCTGTCTGAAATCGGAATGTAGGTGTTTCCGAACACCACACGCAGCCTGTCAACCACCTCAATCTTGTTCATGTGGACAATATAAGAGCGGTGTATGCGCATGAACTCCGGCGAAGGCAGACGGTCTTCCAGCTTCTTAAGGTTCATAAGCGACATTATTTTGTTGCCGTTGGTCATGGTTATGCGCACATAGTCCTTGACTCCCTCTATATAAAGGATGTCGTCGAACGCGATTTTCTGTAGCTTGTAGTCGCTTTTGACGAACACAAAGCGGTCGCGTCCGCTGGCTTCCGGCTGCTCATGCTCATCAAACCACCTGAGAGCCTTGTTGGCCGCTTTCAGGAAGTCCTCGTAACTGATGGGCTTAAGCAGATAGTAAAGGGCATCAACATCATAGCCTTCGGCAGCATACTTGCTGAAAGCCGTGGTGAAAACTATCTTGGTGTTCTTCGGAAGTATCTTTGCGAACTCGATGCCGCTAAGCTCCGGCATCTGTATGTCGAGGAATATCAAGTCGACGGGGTTGGACTTCAAATCCTTTATTGCGGCAATGGCACTATTGTAGCCTCCGGTCAGGTTCAGGAAAGAGGTCTTTTTCACATAGCTTGACAGCAAGTCTACTGCCAGAGGCTCGTCATCAATTATTGCGCAGTTTAGTATCATATATGATTATTTTTGAAGTATAGACTGTGTTTTCGGGATTGACGCACTTTGTCCATTCGTACTTTCCGTGATACAACAGTTCCAGCCTGCTGGCCACCTGCTTGAGTCCTATGCCGTGTCCGCTGTGGTCAGAGGCGTTCTTGGGGTGATTGCTGTTCTCTATGCAGCACTCAATCCGGTTGTTGTCGGCCGTGAAGTCTATGTGGACGAAGCTTTTCTCCGTGGTACTCACGCCATGCTTGAAGGCGTTCTCCACGAGTGATATGAACAGCAACGGAGCTATTCGCGCCTGGCAAGATTCCGGCAGATTGGCGGTCAGCCTCACATCTATGCTTTCCGGCAGCCTTATCTTCATCAGGTTGACATAGTTCTGCAAGAACTGCACCTCGTCCCTCACGTCTGTAAACTGTTCCTCGTTGTCATACAGCACATGGCGCAGCAGTTTGCTAAGCTCCTGTATGGCTGTCTGCGCCCTTTGCGCATCAATGGCGGTAAGGGCGTAGATGTTGTTGAGCGTATTGAGCAGAAAATGCGGGTTCAGCTGTGTGCGCAGATTGCGCAGTTCCGCCTCTGTCCTGGCCGCTTCCGCCTGCTGTCTTGCGCTTTCCGAAGCCTGCCACCGCTTGGACAGCTGTATGGTTGTGGCGATTGCCGCCGCGATAGTGAGGTTGAACATATCCCGCAGGGTGAACACTAGCGAGAGATGCAGCGATTCGGCTGGTCTGGGGCGGTCTGGATTGAACATATGGTGGGTCATTTCCATCCAGTAGTGCAGGGCTATGCTCAGACAGACAATCATCACGGCATTGGCAATCCAGAAGTAACGCTTGTTGCCGCCCACAAAAAACTTTGGCGTCAGCCATGCATAGTTGGCGTAAAAGACCGCCATAAGCGTCAACTGAGCCATGCTCATGAACAGAATCTGGAGTGCGCTGACTCCGTTTCCCCTGTTCATGAACATGAGCGGCCACACGAACATTACGGCCCATATGGCCACGTGCAGCAGATATTCAGTTGTCTTGTTTCTATTCATATCTCAGAGCCTCTATCGGGTCGAGTTGCGCAGCCTTTTTGGCCGGATACCATCCGAAGAACACGCCGGTAAGGGTACACACGGCAAAGCTCATTATGATTGTCCACAGTTGTATGGCTATGGGCCAATGGGCAAACAGCTTGATGGAGTAGGAGGCTCCCACTCCGAGAATGACGCCTATGATACCGCCGGTCACGCTCAGGAGCACAGCCTCTATGAGGAACTGATTAAGTATGTCCATGCCGCGCGCCCCGACACTCATGCGCAAACCGATTTCGCGGGTGCGCTCTGTGACGCTTACATACATGATGTTCATGATGCCGATGCCGCCCACTATGAGCGAAATGCCGGCCACGCAACCGAGAAGTACGGTGAGCATATCCGTGGTGGAGTTCATCATCGAAGCCAACTCCTCCTGCGAGCGTATGTTGAAGTCGTCCTCGTCGGCCTCAGATGTTTCTGTGGCATCCTTGAGCTTGTGGTTGCGGCGTAGTATCTCGGTTATTTCCTCGGTGGCCTTGTCGGTCACGCCCTCGGTAGTGGCCGAACATTGTATGCCGCCAAGGTATGTCTGTGCCAGAATACGCTTCATAACGGCCGTGTAAGGCGCAAGCACGAGATCGTCCTGGTCCATTCCCATAGAGTTGTAACCCTTCTTTTTCAGCACGCCAATCACTCTGAACGGTATGGAGTTGAACCTTACCACCTTGCCGATAGGCTCGCTGCCGTCGGGAAAGAGGTTGTCCACCACCGTTTGTCCAAGAATGCACACCTTTGCGCTCGACTTTATCTCGGCATCGGTAAACATCTCGCCGTCGGCAATGGTCAGCTGGCGTATTTCAAGGTAGTCGCGGTTGATGCCGTAGATGGACGACGGCGTGTTCTGGTTGCCGTATATGAACTGTCCGCTGCTGCTCACCATCGGGCTTATGGCCTTGATGTAGTGGCAACCGTCACGTATGGCTTCGTAGTCTGCCATCTTGAGCGTTTCCATCGACGAGGCATCCTGTCTGACTCCGCCGCGCATATCGGCTCCGGGACTTATCATTATCATGTTGGAACCCATTTCAGCTATGCTCGACTGTATGCTTTGCTTGGTGCCCTGACCCACGGCAAGCATGGTAATAACCGAAGCTATACCTATGATGATGCCCAACGCCGTGAGAAACGAGCGGGTTTTGTTGGCGAAGATGGCTTTCAAGGCTATCTTGAACAGGTTGGTATAATTCATTGTCTTGCTTGTTTTTTTTGATGTTTGTCTGCTACTGCGCCAGACTATTTCCGGCTCTTGTTTTCGTAAGTGTGGCGTTTACGGTTCGTAAGTGCCATGTTTACAACTCGTAAGTATGGCATTTACAAGTCATAAGTATGGTGTTTACGGGCCGTAAATGCCGTGTTTACGAAACTGCGGCCTTTTCTGCGTCACTCGTCTGTGCTTATCGGCAGGGCCGCAAGTCCCTCCGCAGCCGAAAGGATGTTGCTGTTGTACTCGTCACTAATCACGTGGCCGTCGCGCAGCATGATGTTACGGCTCGAATAGTTGGCTATGTCCGGGTTGTGGGTAACGAAGATTATGGTGCGTCCCTCGGCGTGGAGCTTCTGGAAGAGCACGAGAATCTCAAACGAAGTGCGCGTGTCGAGGTTTCCTGTGGCCTCGTCGGCGAGTATAACCGCCGGGTTGTTCACCAGCGCACGGGCTATGGCCACTCGTTGCATCTGTCCTCCCGACATCTGGTTTGACTTGTGGTAGAGCCGGTCGCCCAGTCCAACGGCCTGGAGTGCGTCCAATGCACGGCGGCGGCGTTCGGCTGCGCTCACGTCTTTGTTGTACATGAGCGGCAGCTCCACGTTTTCCACACTCGTAGTCTTTGACAGAAGATTGTAGTTCTGGAAGATGAAGCCTATCTTACGGTTGCGCAGCACCGCCCTTTGTGACTTTGACATGGTGCGTACCGACACTCCGTCAAGCAGATATTCGCCGCTTGAGGGTGTATCGAGGCATCCCAGCTGGTTCAGAAGTGTCGATTTGCCGGAGCCGGACTTGCCCATGATGGTGACAAACTCGCCCTCGTATATCTTGAACGACACTCCACGCAGGGCGTGGACGGTCTCGTCGCCCACCATGAAGCTGCGCTTCACGTTCTGCAACTCTATGACAACCTTCTTGTTACTGTTATCTTGCATAGGGCAAATGCTGTTATTTCTTCTTGTCGTTGCGCTTCGGACCCGGAGCAAACGGCGACTGCTCCTGTTCGCCCTGAGCCATTTCCTCTTCTTCGGGCTGCACCTCTTTTATCTCCGTAACGACCTTTACGCCACGGCTGATGCCGCCGATAATCTCCGTGTTGGTGCCGTCAGACATTCCTATCTGTACTGCATGAGCCTTCAGGGTGTTGCCCTCAAGAGTCCACACCTTGTTCTTGCCGTTGCAGTCCACAATCTTGGTTTTGCCTACAGTCTCTGCCGTGGGCGAGAACCGCAGAGCCTTGCTCGGCACGCTCAGCACTCCCTGTTTCTCGGCTGTGTATATGGTGACGTTGGCAGTAAGTCCCGGCTTCAGTTTAAGGTCGGCATTTGGTGCGCTAATCACTACTTCGTAGGTCACCACGTTGTTGGTCGTGGTAGCTTCCTGGCGCACCTGGGTCACAGTTCCGTTGAATGTGTCGTTGGGGTAGGCGTCTACCGTGAACGAAACGCGTTCTCCCTCTTTCACGTCGCCTATGTCAGCCTCGTCAACATCGGCCACCACCTGCATGTCGGTCAAGTTCTTGGCAATCTTGAACAGCTCCGGGGTGCTGTAGCTGGCTGCTACGGTCTGGCCTTCCTCCACAGACTTTGACAACACCACGCCGTCTATGGGCGATGTGATGGTGGCGTAGCCGAGGTTGGTCTGGGCCTTCTGCACAGTCTCCTTGGCTGTGGCCACAGTCTCCTTTGCCTTCAGATAGTTCAGGCGTGCGCTTTCATACTCGTCGGCGCTCACCAGACCTTTGCCGTAGAGTGTCTTGTAGCGTCCGTAGTTGGCCTGCTCGTAGTTGAGAGTACTCTGTGCGCTCTGCAGATTGGCCTTGGCCGTGTTGAGTTCACTCGTCAGGTTGGTCTTGTCAAGCTCGGCTATTACCTGTCCCTTGGTCACATTGCTGTTGTAATCCACGAAAATCTTGTTGATAATGCCTGACACCTGCGTACCTACAGTTACCGAAGTCACGGGTTCTATGCTTCCCGTAGCCGTTATGCTGTTCTGTATGTTGGCCGAAGCCACGGCTGCCGTGTCGAAAGTTATCTGACTCTCCTTCTTTCCTGAGGACAACAGCCACGCAGCTACTGCAACAACCAGCACCACAGCGGCCACTATCCAAATCTTGCTTATCTTTTTCATGTTCGTTTATTGTTTCGTTTGTTGTCGTTTCTGTTTCTCTTAGGGATAATCAAAGGTCCATGGTTTTGCCCTCGTAGAAGTTCAGCAGCTGTCTGTCGAGGATGGCCATGTACTTGGATTGCAGCATGTTCTGCTGCGCTGACAGCAGGGAAGTCTTGCCGGTCATAAGCTCCGTGATGTTCTTTAGACCGAGACTGAACTGCTCGTTGAGCAGGTCGTAGCTGGCCTGTGCGCTCTCCACGTTTGCCTTTGCAGCCTTGAACTTCTGCTGGTTGGCGTTGGCGTCAATCCAGTAGCCTTCTATGGTGCTGTAAAGTGTCTTTTGCTTGTCCTGCAAGTCTATGTAGTTTTGCGCCTGTTGTAGCTTTGCCTTGTTGACAGCCGTGCGTGTGCTGCGGTTGTCGAACAGAGGTATGCTCAAAGTTGCGCCTACCATCGCGTCGAAATTGGTCTTTATCTGCTTGCCCCAAGACTTGTCGTTCATGGAGGTGTTGCTCGTTCCCACGTTTCCGGTAAGGCTCAGCGTGGGCATATGGCCGGCTTTGGCTATGGCTATGCTCACCTCGCCGCTCTTTATGGCCAGCTTGCTGTTTTCTATTTCAGGGCGTGAAGCCACGGCCGACTGATAGACAGACTGCAAAGCCGGCAGAGTTGCCAACGCCTGTTCGTCGGAAGCCTCCGGTATGGCCACGTCAAACGAGCTGTTGTCGGTTATTTCCAGAAGCTGCTTCAGCTGGGTCTTGTATTTCATCAGGTTGCTTTCGGCCTCTACTATATTATATTGGTCCTGAGCAGTCTGTGCGGTCAGCCTTGCGAGGTCGGCCTGCGACATTTTTCCGGCGGCCACCATTTCCTTGCCTCTAAGCTCGTTCTTCTCGCTGATGGCGTGGCTTTCGGTGTTCACCTTGACCGCTTCGGTCGTGTAGAGTATCTGCACATACAGCTGCACAATCTTTTCCTGAATAGTGTTTGCAGTTTCCACAGAGTCCAACTCGGCTTTTTGCTCGTTCAGCTTGCCGAGCTTTATGTTGTTGCGGTTCTTGTTGCCGTTCCATACAGTCCAGCTTGCGCCGAGCGAATAGCTGCCGTTATAGTATGTCTTGTTGATGCTTGTGGATACTGTACCGTTGCTCACGGTGCTCACACCCTCATTCACCCACGGGCGATAGCCCAACGACTGGTTTGTAGAGGCTGACAGCGACGGGAACAAACCGGCCTTGGCCTGTTTCCAATCCTCGGTTGACGACTGTTTCGTGAGGCTGTTCTTTTTGAGCGAAAGGTTGTTGGCCATCGCATAGTCGATGCACTCGCGCAACGTCCACGCCTTTGACGTTTGGGCAAAGGTACTGACCGCTCCTGCAAATAGTGCGACCGCGCAAAAAACTAAACTTTTGTTCATTCTTCTCTTGTCTGTTTCTAGTTGGTGCAAAAGTAGCCATTAAGGGCTATGGCGACAAAAAAGATAGACGTTTGGTAACAGTTAGTAGAGACAAAAGCCCGATTCCTCTATTTGAACCGGGCTTATTTAATAGATTTTTAGAGTTGCGACAGGCGTGCTATATACTTGCCTATTATGTCAAATTCTATGTTTACCACAGAACCGATGCCTATGTCGCAGAAGTTGGTATGCTCCATCGTATAAGGTATGATGGCCACCCTGAATGTGTTGGCCGTTGGGTTGCACACCGTGAGAGAGACTCCGTTGACCGTGACGCTTCCCTTGTCCACCGTGAAGTAACCGTTGCGAGCCATGGCCTTGTCTTCCTCATACTCGAACGTGAAGTATGTGCTGCCATCGGCATCCTCCTTGTTTATGCAGCGAGCCGTCTTGTCAACGTGTCCCTGTACGATGTGGCCGTCAAGCCGGCCGTTCATCATCATCGAACGCTCCACATTCACCTTGTCTCCAGGCTTGAGCAGTCCGATATTGCTACGCTCCAAGGTCTCCTTCATGGCCGTTACGGTATAGGCATCGCCGTCGATGGCCACCACCGTAAGGCACACTCCGTTGTGCGACACGCTTTGGTCTATTTTCAACTCGCCCGTAAACGAGCACTTGAGCGTCAAGTCAACGTTGCCGCGGTCACGTCTTACGTCCACAACTGTGGCAAACTCTTCTATAATTCCGGAAAACATTTGTGTGTAAGTATAAGAAAAGGGCCGTACCGATGATGTGATGAAAACTCCTATACTATAAGATTTGGGAGCTCTTTGCCTTTGTAATCCACCGGCATTCCTGCTACCCGAAGGTCTGTGGCCCGCCATTGGCAAAAGAAGTCTTCCCGGTTTTCGTTTTTAATTGATGAGTATCCCAATCGAACCGATACGACCCCGTATGTTGTTATGTTGCATTTCTTTTATGCAAAGATAAGACTATTATCCCGACCATCCAAATTTTACTGTCTGAAATCACGGCGTTGTAATATTCTCAAGTGCACATTTAGCAATTGAAGGTAAGCTGCTTCCTACAACGAGACAGTCTACTTCCTACTACGAGGCAGCCTACTTCCTATTACGAGGCAACCTACTTCCTATTACGAGGCAACCTACTTCCTATAAGTAAATGCGCGAGTAATTTGTCCACGAGTTAAAAGGAATGGTAAGAAAACGGGGCTGACTCCTCGTGGAAAGAGCCAACCCCGTTGTTGTGTGTATAAGAATGTCCGCTTACAGATTAAGCGACTTCTTGATTGCCTCAATCTTGTTCTCTGCGTCTTTCATGCACCGCTCATAGCATCCTGCGCACTTCATCGACGGGTCTTTCACCTCTATATAGAACTTGATTTTAGGCTCCGTACCCGATGGACGCACGCTCACCTTGGTTCCATCGCCGCAGAACCATTGCAAAACATTGCTCGTGGTCGGCATGTCCAGCTTTTCAGTAGTACCGTCGGCATTGGTCTGTACCAGAGTCTGGTAGTCTTTCCATACGGTAATATTGCTTCCGCCAAGTTCTTTAGGCGGGTTGGAGCGGAAGTCGGCCATCATTTGCTTTATCTCGTCGGCACCTGTCTTGCCGGGTTTCACCACGTTGACGGTAAATTCCCTTGAGAAGCCATACTCCATGTATATGTTCATGAGCAAGTCGTAGAGGCTCTTGCCGTTGTCCTTTGCATAGGCGCAAATTTCTGCGAGCAGTGAGCAGGCCGAAACGGCATCCTTGTCACGCACGAAGTCTTGTGCAAGGAAACCGTAGCTTTCCTCTCCGCCGCCGATGTATTGCTGTTTGCCTTCCGAAAGGGCTATCTCGCGAGCTATCCACTTGAAGCCTGTGTAGCAGTCGCGCATTTCTATGTTTTGCTTCTCGGCAATCTTGCGTATCACTTCCGTCGTGACAATGGTCTTCACGATGAAGTCGCCTTCTTTCATGAGTCCCTTAGCCTTGCGGTTGGTGATTATGTACCACAGGAATATGAGGCAGGTCTGGTTGCCGTTGATGAGCACCCACTCGCCCTTGTCGTTCTTGCAGGCCATGCCCACGCGGTCAGCATCGGGGTCGCTGGCCATCACGATGTCGGCATCAATGGCCTTTGCGTCACGAAGGGCAAGAGTAAGAGCCTCGCCGTTTTCCGGATTTGGCGATACCACGGTGGGGAAGTCGCCGCTCTTCACCATCTGCTCTTCCACACAATGTACATTCTCGAAGCCCCACAACTTCAGCGACTGCGGAATGAGCATCATGCCCGTTCCGTGCAGCGGAGTGTAGACAATCTTCAGGTCTTTCTGGCGCTTGATGGCCTCGGGGTCTATGCAGATGTCTTTTATCTGGTTGAGATAGATGTCGTCTATTTCCTTGCCGATAATCTGTATGAGACTCTTGTCGCCATTAAACTTCACGTCCTCCACCTTCACTTTGTTCACCTCGTCGATGATGCCTGTGTCGTGCGGCGCAAGTACCTGCGCTCCATCTTCCCAATAAGCCTTGTAGCCGTTGTATTCGCGCGGGTTGTGGCTTGCCGTCACGTTCACTCCGGCCTGACACTTCAGGTGTCTGATGGCAAAGGAGCACTCTGGGGTGGGGCGCATGTCGTCAAAGAGATAAGCTTTTATGCCGTTTGCGGAGAAGATGTTTGCGACTGTCTCGGCGAAGAGACGGCTGTTGTTGCGGCAGTCATGGCACACTACAACGGAAATGTCGCTCCGTCCGGCAAAGTTCTTCTTCAGGTAGTTGGCAAAACCTTGCGTGGCCATGCCCACCGTGTATATGTTCATGCGGTTGCTTCCGGCACCCATTATGCCGCGCAGTCCGCCGGTTCCGAACTCCAGATCCTTGTAGAAGCACTCGATAAGGTCGGTCTTGTCTTGGGCTTCAATCATTTTCTTTACTGCTGTCTGCGTTTCGTTGTCGAAAGCAGGGCTTAGCCATTGCTTTGCCTTAGCCTCACATTGGGCTATGAGCTGTGCGTTATCTTCCATAGTTATTTGGTTTTTAAAAAGTTTCACAGTACGTTTCACAAAGGTAGCAAATAAAATCAAGATGCATAATCCGTAAACTTCCTTTTTCGCTTTTTTAGGATAAAAATTATGGGTGGTTTATAAATTAGCTTTGTCAGATTGCGGTTCTATTTTCGTGAACAATGTGTTTGCGAGCGAAGGAAAGCGTGGGCTATACGACGGAGTGAACAGACAAATTGGGCCGAAAAGAGACCATAGGATGGCAAAACGTAACTCAAGATATATTGTTGTTCGTACGGTGGTAATTTATAGAACCGCCCTTATACAAATGCCCCTTCCGAACCGCCCTTATGCCCTTGCAGTTTTCACCATCAGAAGGATGATGACCAAAGTGAGTGCTTCTGCCGCGGGAATGGCTGTCCACAGACCGACAACGCCTATCGCTCTGGGCAACACCATGAAGCCCAACACGGCGAAGACTATGCCGCGGAGCATGGTGAACACCATCGCCCGCTTGGCCCGGGTAATGCTTTGGTAATAGCCCACGAACACCACGTTGAGGGCGAAAAACAACGAGCAGGTGGAAAACCATGGCAATCCTTTTATCGCCAAGGCGTAGGATGGTTCGCTGGGGCGGAGAAAAGCTCCTACGATAAAGCGGTCGCCCACAATGAGCATCAGCATCACGCACAGTCCGCAGAGCAGTCCGGCATAAACGGCAACCTTTAGAGTGCGGCTCACACGTTCCTGCTGCCCGGAGCCATAGTTGTAGCTTATGATGGGTTGGGCAGACTGTGCCACGGCGTTGTTTACCGAGAAGATGATGGGGAAGAGGTAGCACACGATGGCAAATGCCGCCACGCCATCCTCGTGGAGCATCGACATGAACATGTAGTTGCCCGAAACCATCGTGACGCTCATAGCCATCTCGGTGAGGAATGTGGCTGAACCGATGCGCATCATGTAACCCGTATTCCTTAGTGTGAGCACAAGCGAGGTGAAGCTTGCCTTGATGCGGTAGAACTTCAGCTTGTCGGAAAACCACACGAAGTAGACCACGCTCATCAGTCCGCTACAGATGCAGGCGATGGAAGTGGCTATCGACGCCCCCTTCACCTCCATCCCCAAGGGGAATATGAAGAGCCAGTCGAGTACAAGGTTCACCACAGCACCCACCACTTGTATCCACATCGCATAGCGTGGCGAGCCGTCGAGCCTCACCATCATCATTCCCACGCATTGCCACAAGAGAAATACCGTGCCGGGCAAGAGCCACAGCAGGTAGTCGATGGCGTAACGCTCAAGGGCTGGACTACAACCGAGGGCATAGACAAAAGTCTTTGGCATGAGCAGACAGAGCAGAATGAGCAAGGCGACAATGGCCGTGCCAACACCATAGGCTTGGGTGAGGATGATGCGGGCTGCCTTTTGATTGTCGTTGGCAAGGTGCATGCTGGCCACCACCGATGCTCCTATGCCGAACATCAGTCCAAAGCCTGTAACTACCATCCAACTGGGAGCCACGATGTTAACGGCGGCAATGCCGTCCGCCCCCACACCCCTGCCCACAAGGATGCCGTCGATGATGGTCTGTGCCGACATGAAAAGCATACCTACGAGCGTAGGGAAAAACATTTTTCTGAACAGCGGCCCTATCTTGCCAGCCCCAAAGTCAATCTTGTCACGAGACGTGTCAATCTTGTTTTTCATACTCTTGAGTGTAGCTAAATCTTATGAAATGATTTTGCAAAGTTACGAATTTCATGTCAGACAAAAGAATAAAAAAGGTTTGTGCATTCGCCTTTAGCCTTAACGGTCTGGAAGTTTTAGCGAGACTCCGAATTTACATATAGTTGCCATAAGTTTGTCTATAAAGAAGAAAAAGTCTACCTTTGCACAGTATAAAGGAAAACAGAAGACCGTTGTTCTGGACAAACGAAAGTTGTACGGAGTTTAACGGACTACAAAGGTGACATACGGAACTACCCTTAAAACAAATAAAAACACTAAAGCAATGAGAAAAAACAGTTTGCTGGCAATGGCCGCAATGCTGCCCTTGATGACATGGGCGCAGACATTTGACTTTGACATGACGAAGCAGCAGCCCAGATACACCGACGAGATCGGGTATGGCTACGATGTGCTCCCGAACCCAACCCGAAAGAGTGCCGAACCTTTCTACTTCTCTGTGAAGGTGCCTGACGGCAACTACAAGGTGAGAGTGACGCTCGGCGGAAAGAAGGCCGCCAACACTACCGTAAGGGCGGAGAGCCGACGGCTGATGGTGGAAAACGTGGACACGAAGAAAGGAAAGACTGCCACATATGAGTTTGTGGTGAACAAGCGTTCTCCGAAGATTGACGACAAGAGCCGTGTGCGCATCAAGGACCGTGAGAAAGACTACCTTAATTGGGACGACAAGCTCACGCTGGAGTTCAACGGTACGGCTCCCGAGGTGAAGAGCATACACATAGAGAAGGACGACAATTGCCCCACAATATATCTGTGCGGCAACTCTACCGTGACCGACCAGAACAACGAGCCTTGGGCAAGCTGGGGACAGATGATTCCGAGATGGTTCGACGGCAACGTGGCCATAGCCAACCATGCCGAGAGCGGACTTACTGCCGGCTCGTTTCTGGCGCAGCACCGTCTCGACAAGATAATGACGACGCTGAAGGAGGGTGACTATGTGTTCTGCGAGTTCGGCCACAACGACCAGAAGGAGAAAGGCATAGCCAAGGGAGCTTGGTATCACTTCTCGGTAAACCTGAAGACTTTTGTCGACAAGGTGCGCTCAAAGGGTGCCACAATAATATTCTGCACGCCCACACAACGCCGCCGTTTTGACGAAAAGAAGAAGACGATAGTGGAAACTCACGGAGACTTCCCGGCTGCCATGGAGGCTGTTGCCGAGAGGGAAAACGTGCCCGTGATAGACTTGCACCAAATGACACGCGAATTTTTCCAAGCTCTTGGCTACGAAGACAGTAAGCGTGCGCTGGTACACTATGCTGCAAACACATTCCCCGGACAGACAAGGGAACTGGCCGACAACACCCACTTCAACCCCTATGGTGCATACGAGGTGGCCAAGATGGTGGTGATGGGTATGAAGAAACTGAACCTGCCGGTAGTGAAAGACCTGCGCCCCGACTTCAAGGATTTCGACCCCAACAAGCCGGACGACTGGCGCACGTTCAAGTGGGCACCGGCCAAGAACGCCAACTTGGTGAAGCCCGACGGTAACTGATGGCAACAGATTAGTTGCGAACAAATGCAATAAATATGACAATGGACAGAAAAAATATAGCGTTGGCCATGATTATGGCCATGATGGCTGTCGGAGAGACGGCTGCACAGACCTGGCCTGTGCCGGCTCCTGAAGCCAAGCCCGGTACCCGATGGTGGTGGCTCGGCTCGGCTGTAAGCGAGAGCGACCTGAGGTGGAACCTCAAGGAATACTCCAAAGCCGGTATAGGTGCTGTGGAGATAACTCCCATATACGGAGTGCAGGGCAACGAGAAGAACGACCTGAACTTCCTCTCCACGCCCTGGATGAACGCCCTGAAGTTCGTTGAGAGCGAAGGCGCAAGCGACAGCATACTTGTGGACATGAACTGCGGTACGGGGTGGCCTTTCGGCGGCCCTGACGTTTCCGTAAGTGATGCAGCGGCAAAGCTCGTGCTTACCGACATCAAGACCACGGGACAGGAACTGCGCAAGGGCGTTGACGTGAGTGTAAAGGACGCGAAAGAAAAGCCTTTCGCCAAGTTGAGCCGTGTGATGGCCTATGCCGACGACGGCACAGTTACCGACCTTACGGCTATGGCCGACTCTACGGGAAAGGTGGTTTGGAAGAAAGCCCCCAAGAAACAGGGCTTCCGGCTGATGACCATATACTGCTCCCGCACACGCCAAAAGGTGAAGAGGGCTGCTCCCGGAGGCGAGGGCTATGTGCTCGACCATTTCGACCGCAATGCCGTGGGGCGTTATCTTGCCAACTTCGACAAGGCGTTCAAGAACTGTGGCGTGGCTTATCCGCACACGTTCTTCAACGACTCTTATGAGGTGTATGGAGCCAACTGGACTCCCACGCTTCTTGAGGAGTTTGCCAAGCGTAGAGGCTACAAGCTGGAAGAGCATCTGCCCGAACTGCTTGGCGACACAGACGACGGCAACAAGGTGTTGAGCGACTATCGCGAGACTCTTGGCGAGATGCTTTTGGAGAACTTTACCGAGCAATGGACGGCATGGGCGCACAGTCACGGGGCTAAGACGCGCAATCAGGCTCACGGCTCACCAGCCAACCTGATAGACATTTATTCGGCGGTTGACATACCGGAAATAGAAGGCTTCGGCCTCTCGGAGTTCGGCATAAAGGGACTGCGCCGCGACTCTGGCTACACCCGCAAGAACGATTCAGACGTGTCCATGCTCAAGTACGCCTCGTCTGCCGCCCACATCAATGGCCGCACTCTAGCCAGCAGCGAGACGTTCACGTGGCTCACGGAGCATTTCCGTACTTCGTTCTCGCAATGCAAGCCCGACCTCGACCTGATGTTCTCGTGCGGAGTCAACAACATCTACTTCCACGGCACGGCCTATTCGCCCAAAAACGACCCGTGGCCGGGATGGAAGTTCTACGCTTCTGTTGACATGAGTCCCACCAATAGCATCTGGCGCGACGCACCTTATTTCATGAAGTACATAGAGCGTTGCCAGAGCTTCTTGCAGATGGGACAGCCCGACAACGACTTCCTCGTGTTCCTGCCCGTAAGGGACATGTGGCGGCAACGCTACGGAAAGGGCGAGAAGTCGCTGCTCATGCAGTTTGACATACACTCCATGAAGAAGAAGGCTCCGGAGTTCATCAAGGACGTGATGGACATAGACCGTGCCGGCTTCGACTGCGACTATATCAGCGAAAAGTATCTTCTCGCCACCACGTTTGTCAATGGCAAGTTGCAGACAGCTGGCGGCACGCGCTATAGTGCGCTCATAATACCAGGCAGCGGACTTATGACCGATGCCGCCAAGGCGCACATAAAGGCTCTGAAAGCGCAGGGAGCAAAGGTGATATACGGAACAAACGCCGACGAACTCAACAAAGCCGCCAAGCCGGAAGCCATGCGCATGGGGCATGGACTCCGTGTGTTGCGCCGCAAGAACGACACGGGCTACCACTATTTTATAGCAAACCTGTCGCCCAACGATATTGATTTGCGCTTGCCCCTCGCCGTGGAGGCTAAGGACGCAAGGTGGTTCAATCCTCTGAACGGCGAGATTTACAAGGCCGACCTCAACGGCAACGGTTTGGCCGTGGCGTTAAGGAGTGGCGAGTCTATGATACTCCAGACCTACAACAGTCAGCTTGCAAGCGAGGGCGTGGCACGCAAACAACCTGCAGAAGTGGAGAAGCAACTTGACGGAAAGTGGACTCTTGACTTCGTGGAGAGTGCGCCCAAGGTGAGCGCGACCTTCGCTCTTGACTCTTTGCAGACGTGGGAAACGCTTGCCGACGACTCCGTAAAGGTCACTATGGGAACGGGAGCATACACCACTATGGTAAACCTGACCAAGGCTGAGGCTGCCGCAGAATGGCGTATTGACCTTGGCGACGTGAGGGAGAGTGCCCGCGTGTATGTCAACGGCAAACTGATAGGCTGCGCCTGGTCAGTACCTTATGTGCTTGACTGTGGCAAGGTTTTCAAACCGGGCAAGAACACCGTGCGCATAGAAGTGACCAACCTGCCCGCCAACCGCATCGCTTCGCTTGACAGACAGGGCGTGAAGTGGCGCAAGTTCAAGGAGATAAATTTTGCTAATATCAGCTACAAAAAGTCTGACTTCTCCGACTGGGCACCAGTCAAGAGCGGACTCAACTCAAGCGTGAAGCTGATACGACTGAAATAATGCGCCGGACAATCTGGCAAAACGAAATTTCAGAACTCGCAAGAAATGCCTTTGCCGCAAGCTTGCGGAAAACACAGACCGTCCCTCTTCAGCGATAAAGGCTGAAGAGGGACAGTCAAAAGTCCATGCGGACAACAAACAACAACTTTATATATAATGGAAAGGAAAACGAATACCCCCCCCAGTGTGCATCAGAAAAGGAGAAAAGAAATGGATGCAAGTGACTTCAAACGAAAACAACTTCGGGCGATTGAAAGGAGAAAAAAGCTGAAGCGGTGGTCGTTTACTGGACTGCTCATCTTGGCTTTAGCCATGTTTGTGGCAGTTATAATGGCCTATTTCGCCGACTGATTTCGCCGCAGACTACAATCAAAACAGGGGACAAGTGGTATTTTCCGTAGCACTTGCCCCCTGTTTTCGTGTTCTTCCGTTAATGCATAGATACTGAGCCAATGCACGTACATTCGTTTTATATTGCTGTCCGCTAAAACGCAATAGGCTTCATTACCCAACGAAGCCTATTGCGGTAGGCGATGAAGCCTGTTTCATTGCCCAACGAAGCTCAAAGTCATACGGTAGTCGAGGAACAATTCTATATTCGCAATTAGGCGTTTACAGTGCTTGTCTATTGCTTGTTCCATCTCGTAGCGAATATTTTAACCCTTTAAAAAAGTTTTATCGGACAGCGATAATTTTGAAACGGAATTTGCCGCACTTCCATTACGCCTGCTGTCCGAAATTTTATAGGGGAAAGTTGCATTCTCTGAAGGCACAGTACTTCCCACGAAGGCAATCAGCTATTCGTGACAGTCTGTCTTTTCTTTTTGGGGGAATGTGTGTGGAGCGGCAAACGGGACTCGAACCCGCGACCCTCGGCTTGGGAAGCCAATGCTCTACCAACTGAGCTATTGCCGCTTGCACTAATCAACCTTTTCGGATTGCTACTGCAAAAGAGAGAGCCGATACTCGGACTCGAACCGAGGACCTATTCATTACGAATGAATTGCTCTACCAACTGAGCCATATCGGCATTGAAAAAATGCTCTCTTTCAGAATAGCGGTTGCAAAGGTAGGAGTTTTTTTTAGTTTCGCAAAATATTTATCAATAAAGTTTGTCTTTCAGATATTGTCCGGTTATGCTTTCCTTGCAACCGCTTATCGCTTCGGGGGTTCCGGTCGCCACGAGCGAGCCTCCCATTTCTCCTCCGTCGGGACCAATGTCTATGATGTGGTCGGCACACTTTATTATCTCCATGTTGTGTTCTATGACCAGCACGCTGTGGCCACGCTCAATCAAAGCGTTGAACGACGAGAGCAGGCACCGTATGTCGTGGAAGTGGAGTCCCGTGGTCGGTTCGTCAAAGATAAACATCGTGGGTTCCTGCCGCTCCTGTCCGATGAAGTAGGCCAGCTTTACACGCTGGTTTTCGCCGCCGGATAGGGTAGAGGAGTTCTGCCCTAACTTGATGTAACCCAGTCCTACAGCTTCGAGGGGGCGCAATCTGCGAACCACATTTGCCTCACCGTTGGCTTCGAAGAAAGCAATAGCCTCGGTTATGGTCATGTCAAGCACGTCGTCGATGTTCTTTCCTGCAAAGCGAACGTCAAGTATTTCCTTCTTGAAACGGTGTCCGTGGCAACTGTCACAGGTCAGCACAAGGTCGGCCATGAACTGCATTTCAACCGTTATTACGCCCGCTCCCTTGCACTCTTCGCACCGTCCGCCGTCGGCGTTGAACGAGAAATATTGTGCGGTGAACCCCATTTGCTTGGCCAAAGGTTGCCTTGCAAACAAGTCTCTTATGGCATCGTATGCCTTGACGTAGGTTGCCGGATTGGAGCGTGTGCTCTTTCCTATCGGGTTTTGGTCCACGAACTCCACGTGTTTCACCGCATTTATGTCGCCTTCCATGGCGCTGTGCTCTCCGGGAGTGTCGGCCACGTCGCCCAACTTGCGCTTCAGAGCCGGATAGAATATGCCTTTCACGAGGCTTGACTTGCCCGATCCGCTCATACCTGTCACTACTGTAAGCACGTTGAGGGGTATTTCCACATCGATACCCCTTAGATTGTTCATCCTTGCCCCTTTTATGCGTATGCTCATGTTCCACTTCCTGCGGCTGCGAGGCACAGGTATGTTGTCTGTTCCCGTAAGATACTTTACTGTGTGGCTCTCAGGGTATTTTACAAGTGCCCCTTCGTTTATAGCCGATGCATTTCCTGCGAAGACAATGCGGCCTCCGAGACTTCCGGCATCGGGACCCACGTCTATCAGGTAGTCGGCTGCGTGCATTATCTCCTCGTCGTGCTCCACCACAACCACCGTATTGCCCAGCTTTTGCAGTCTGCGCAGTACTCCGATGAGCCTATCTGTGTCGCGACTGTGAAGTCCTATGCTCGGCTCGTCAAGTATATAGAGCGAGCCTACGAGGCTGCTGCCCAGCGAAGTTGTAAGGCTTATTCGTTGGCTCTCGCCGCCGCTAAGAGTATTGGATGGGCGGTTTAGCGTGAGATAGCCAAGTCCTACATCTACAATGAATTGCAATCGGCTTGTTATCTCGTGAAGAAGTCTGCTGGCAATGGCCGTTTCGCGCTCGGAAAGTTGCAGGTTGGCAAACCACTCCCGAAGCCTTGTTATCGGCATATTCACGAGCGACGATATGCTCCTGCCGCCTATCTTCACGTAGTCAGCTTCCTTTTTCAGTCTTGTTCCGTGGCACGTCGGGCAGACAGCCTTGCCCCGGTAACGGCTCAAGAGCACCCTGTACTGTATCTTACACTGGTTTTCTCTCACCATATGGAAGAACGAGTCGATGGAAATCTGACTGTCAATGTCCTTGTTGCGTTCACTTGGCAGACCGTGCCACAGCCATTCCTTTTGTTCGGCGGTCAGTTTGTGGTATGGCTCAAACGCCGGGAAGTTGTCGGAAGCCGCCCTGCGGCAAAACTCTCTTCTCCATGCATCCAGCTTGTCGCCGTGCCAGCACACCACGCAACCGTCGTAAACGCTCAGCGACGTGTCGGGCACCACAAGCCTCTCGTCTATTCCCATCACGCTGCCGAAGCCTTGGCACTCGGGGCACGCTCCAGCAGGAGAATTGAACGAGAACATATTGTCGCTGGGTTCCTCGAATGTCATTCCGTCGGCCTCAAATCTTGTGGAAAAGTCGTAGCTTATCATCGAAGGCATGACCACCATACGGCATCGTCCGTCGCCCTCATAGAATGCAGTCTCTGCGGAATCAGACAGTCGGGAGATACTGTCCTGCGAATCGTCGGCCGACATGCGGTCTATAACTATCCAAATGTCGTCGACCGGCAAACCCTCAAAGGCTTTGGAAGCAAGACAGTCGTCTATGCGCATGAAGTCGCCCTTGACCAATAGGCGGGCGTATCCCTGCTGCATACTTGTCTTGAGCTGTTGCTCAACCGAACGTCCCTCGCTGATGCGCAACGGAGAAAGCAGCACAAACTTAGTGCCTTTGGCAAACTTCTCCATACATTCCACCACATCGGCCGTGCTGTGCTTCTTCACCTCCTCGCCGCTTATGGGCGAAAACGTGCGGCCTATGCGGGCGTAGAGCAACCGCAGATAGTCGTAGATTTCGGTGGTTGTGCCCACTGTGGAGCGCGGATTGCGGCTCGTGACCTTCTGTTCTATGGCGATTGCAGGCGGTATGCCCCGGATAAAGTCACATTCAGGCTTGTCCATCCTGCCGAGAAACTGCCGTGCATAGGCAGACAGACTCTCCACATAGCGGCGTTGCCCCTCGGCATAGAGCGTGTCGAAGGCCAGCGACGACTTGCCGGAGCCGCTCACTCCAGCAATCACGACAAACTTGTTGCGCGGTATTTTGACATCAATGTTCTTCAGGTTGTTCACCCGAACCCCTCTCAACTCTATGTAATCGTCCATTCCAGTGGTGTTTTTTAGAACGGCAAAATTAAGCAAAAAGGCATAAACGGCAAAGCACAACACCCTTTTTCCTCGGGTTCTATTCCGCAGAAAGGGTGGGGGAGTAACCATTCAGTTCACCACCGGACTCCATACATTCGCATTTCGCCCACGTACCCAAAACGGGCAAGCTTTAAATGTTCTGAATAGTTGATTTTCTCAATATGGCATATTGACGTCCACAATACAATGTATTGACATCCTCAATACACCACCGTATTGTGAATTTAGCATATTCAGTGGCCTAAAAACAAGGCAACATTTTGCTTTTTCATTGAAAAGCATTACCTTTGCACCACAAGTTGCGCTTGTGGCGAAATTGGTAGACGCGCCAGACTTAGGATCTGGTGTTTTGCGACGTGCAGGTTCGAGTCCTGTCAAGCGCACAGCCACAAACGGTAAAGGTGTCCAAGCAAATGTGGCTTTCGTCATCGCTTGAACACCTTTACCGTTTTTTATGAGCCTACGTCCCCTTTAATTCCGAGACAGCAACATCACCGGATGGAGACGCCTTGGTGGTTCCGCCTTTGCTCATCTGACACGGACTTTCTCGGACATTCTGCTTCCGTTGCCGTAAACGGTGGTCTTGACATAAATGCCTTTCTGCGTCGGGGCAGACACCAGTCTTTGTCCGCCCATGGAAAACCAGAGAACTCTTACGGCTTCGTTTCCCTCGGCAGAGACTCCTGCAATGGCGGTTTCCACCTCTTTTTTATGACTGAACACCCAGTTGAGGCGCGCTTCCGTGTAGCTGTTTTTGCAGACATCTTCATGGGTCCATCCGTCTTCTATGTCGAATTTGTATTCCGCACCGCAACTGTCCATCTTCTCCAGGAAGGGTTCAACATTGGATATTTTCATAATTCTGTCGGCTGTTCCCATCACGGTAAAGAGCGGTGTCGTTGAAACGGCTGACGCATCCAGTCCGGTAGGGTTGCCAGCAACGGGCATTGCCGCCGCGAAAAAATCCGGGTGGTTGGAAAGCATGTTCCATGTGCCTGTTCCGCCCATTGAGCCTCCGAAGATGTAGATTTTGGTAGAGTCGGCCACGCCGCGTTCTATGTAGGTATGCAACAGGCGAACGACTGCATCCTGCATGGTGCCGAGCCAAGACAGGTTTGTGGGACATTGCGGAACGAGCATTATTGCCTTGCGGTTGTTGGCTGACAGCCACGAACAAATGGAATCGATGCCAGGTTCCTGCATCTGCGCCTCATTGTCATTGCCCTTGCTGGTGCCACCGTGCAGATAGATGACGAGCGAAGCCTTGTCTCCCAATCCGGGTATTGTGCCCTTTCTGTATGGCAACGTTATGTCTCCGTTGGAAAACGTTTCCTTGGAAAATGTTATTTCCTGAGCAAGGGTTTCGCCCCAAAAGAGAGTACTCAACAGGGCAAAAATGATAAACACTCTATGCTTCATGACTTGCGTTGTTTTGCTGCTGACCTTTTTACGTTCCGTTTTGCATGGCGGTTCATCAACTTGCGCTCATGCTCATACACCTTTTCTATCTGTGCCTGACTCAAGAACTTGGAGTATTCCTTGTAGTATTTCTGCCGGATGCTGAGTATCTTTTCGCTCATGGCAAAGCGTTGCTTGATGCGCTCCTCGTTTTCCTGCTCCGACGAGCCTTGCTTTCCCGAACGCTGGCGTGGACCCAATGCCCAGATCTCTTTCTGGCAGTTGCAGTAGGTCGTGACGAACTTCTCCGCCACAGCGTCGCTGAAAGCCAACTCCCCTGCTATGTGTCGAGCTTCCACCTCGGCCAACTGTTCACGCGAAATCCGCTGTTGCTGGCTTGTGCGCGGCAGATTTGACTGTTGCGCAAATGCGGTTGCACCTGAAGCAACCATCGTCAAAGCAATGACGAAAAACTTGATTGTTCTTTTCATAATCATTGATATTTAGTTTGTTATGCTTTTACTCATTGATAAACACATCGTCTTGATAAACGCTCAACAGGAAGGCCTGGTCGTCTGTGTTTAGTTGGCTGAAAGCCTGGTCTACATCGTTTACCGTATACGTCTGCTGTTTGAAAGCCCACGAGTCTATGGTGAAGACCAAAGCAACGGATGCTGCCACCGCAACGGCTCCGCCGAACCACATTCGCAGTCTTGACGGTCTGCGTGACGGAGTCTTTGCAACGTTCGCAATCCTAAGAGTGCTTCTGTCCGGCTCACAGCTGGCACCATTTGCAGCACCATTTGCGGCGTAGTCGCCCTTTACCTCCTGCCAAACGCGGTCTTCAAGTTCGTCAAAGAAGCCGTCAGGCGTGGTATAGGGCATTTTCTTTTTGTCCCAGTCTGATATTTTGTTCATCGTATAGTATTTTAGTCGTTTGAACTCATGTATTTGACAATCTTTTCCTTCGCAATGTGGAAGTTTGTCTTGGCGGAAGAGGGCGTAGAGTCAGTTGCTTCTGCAATTTCCTCATAGCTTAGGTCGTCATAATAGCGCAGGTTAAACGTGGCCTGCTGCTTGACAGGTAGTGAAAGGATGGCCTTTTGCAGCTTCACACTCTCCAAATCGGAATAGTCCACGTAGCTGTCCGCAGCAATGTCTCTTGCTCCGTTTCCGTAAGCATCCAACGGTAGTTGCCATTGCTTGCGTGAGTCTATCAGCCGGAGAGCCTCATTTGTGGCTATCCGGAACACCCATGCACGGAAAGAACTGTCGTCCCTGAAACTGTCGAACGACCGGAATATCCTGACGAAAGCCTCTTGCGCAGCATCCTGAGCATCATCATGACTGACCACAAGTCGGCGGATGTGCCAGTAGACAGGGCACTTGTATTTCTGCATCAAGAGCCGGAAACCCCGTTCAGACTTCTCCCTGACGGCACGGATTATGTCTCGGTCTTCAATATTCATGCCACATAAAGCTTCTTCTTTCCGCTCATGACCACTCTGACTGGAGTCTTCTTGCTGGCAGCAAAAGCGTCAAGTTCCGCTTCTGCCGTAGCTTTTTTCAAGCCAGTCATCTTGCTGTACTCGGAAACGCTGAGCGTCTTGTTGTTTTTCAGATAAGCCAAAGCCATCTCCAGACGGTCGTTCTTGCACAGCCGGTTGCTGATGCGCACCGTGGTGGTCGGACGTGTTATGACTGTTGTCACGGCCGGACGCCAGTAGCCGCATCGGGCAATATGGCCACGATGTCTGTGTTGTGCGAAAGTTGTTGTTGCTGCCAATGCAAGTACCGTTGTAAACAGAAATCTCTTGATATTCATTCTTGTCTTCATAATATTCATTCCTTTATAGTTGGTTGTATCCGTTTTTTGTCAAATACCGTTTTTATTGGCGTTACAATTATATGACCCGACAAAGACTGCAAAGTAAAATCCAATCTATATTTTTATCCTTTTGCGTTGCCACATTCCGCATTCCTTAGAAGTCGTTGCGTCCCGAACGCATCCCGAAGCCATCCCGAACAAAACCAAGGTCAAGAATTAGAGAATCCGTTCTACCGGATAACAGGTATTATGATAAATAACCGTTATGTTAATTCCCGTGAGGCAGCCCCCCGAACCTGTTTTGGACGTTGGTGGTGTCCTGTCCGACAAATAGCGGCAAACGCCCCGACAAGTGAAATTGCTTGTCGGGGCGTTTGAGTAAAGTTTGAGCAAGAAGTGCAATCCGCACTCCGCTGTCTCTTTCACTTTTATTGTTTTACTTGTCTTTCTTTACAGCAGACTTGTAGCGTTTGTTGAGTCCGTTGATTACATCCTGCGTAATGTCGTGCTTTGCGTCGGCATAAAGGATATTGTCGCCGGCCTTAGAAATGATGAGGTCATACTTTTTGGACTTGTTGTAGTCCTTGAGGAAATTACGCAGAGAGTCGCGCAAGGCCGCGTTGTATTTGGCAGTCTCAGCATCAAGCTCCGAGCCAAGACGGTTCTGCAATTCCTGCAAATCTTGCTCCTGACGCTGTATGGCAGCCTGCACACTTGCTGCCTGTTCGCGGCTTGCGAAGCCGTTGTTCTGCACCTTCTGCTGGAAGTTTGCCGCAGCGGCCTGCAGCTGTTTTCCCTTTTGGGTAAGCGTGTTGCGTGCATTATTGCTCTTCTTCTGCAATATGAGCGAGTATTCCTTGCAGAACTTGTATTGCGACATGAGTGAATCAACCTCAACGTAGGCAATTTTCATGCCGGCTGTGGTTGCGCTTTTCTCGGTTGAAGGCTGTTCATCCATCTTTGGACTTGAGTTGTTGCACGACACGAGCGTGCAAACAGACAATGCTGCAATACTTACGGCAGCAACAATGGTGTTTCTTTTCATTGATGTATGTTGTTGTTTTATAATTCCGTTCATGATTTATTTCCGCTTTGTTCCGTTCTTCTTCCGGCTTCAGTCACAGCAAAGCCAACAGCGCGTTGCGCCTCGCGGTCCTGCTCCAACACACACCCGATGCCTTTGCTCTTCATGGCTTTGCTGTCATGTATGTGCTGCGAAGTGAAACGTCCGTTCTTACGTACAATAAGCTTGACACAAAGAAATGCCATAGATATTGCAATAATTAACGTGCTCAGAAGAAATATCTCAACCATATACTGTAACTTTGCGGTTGCAAAGGTAGTGGAAATTAATCAATTGAATATAAGCAAAACATTAAAAAAAGAGTGAATTATGAATAAAAGCGACCTGAAGCCAGCTAGCGTTTTCGCACAGTTTGCAGAGATAAACAAAATACCGCGCCCGTCGAAGCACGAGCAGAGAATGATAGAATACCTTGCCAACTGGGGCAAGGAGCACAATCTGGAGACCAAGGTTGACGAAACCGGCAACGTGCTGATAAAGAAAGCGGCCACGCCGGGCATGGAAGACCGCAAGACTATAATACTTCAGAGCCACATGGACATGGTGTGCGACAAGCTCGTGGACGTTGACTTCGACTTCTACAACGACCCCATACGCACCCACATAGAGGGCGAATGGCTCACCGCAGAGGGAACCACTCTGGGTGCCGACGACGGCATAGGCGTGGCCATGGAGCTGGCCATACTTGAGGCCAATGACATAGAGCACGGTCCGATAGAGTGCGTGTTCACCGTGGACGAGGAGACGCAGCTAACGGGAGCCAACGGCATGAAGGCCGGATTTATGGGTGGCGACATGCTCATAAACCTCGACAGCGAAGACGAGGGACAGATATTCGTGTCGTGCGCCGGAGGCAAGACCACCACGGCCACATTCACCTTTGCAAGGGAAGATGCGCCCCAGGGCTACTTCTTCCTGAAAGGTTCCATCAAGGGACTCAAGGGTGGCCACTCAGGTGACGACATCGAGAAGAAACGCGCCAACGCTATAAAGATACTCGGACGCTTCCTCTACAAGGAAATGGGCAAGTGCGATGTGCGCCTTGTAGAGTTCAATTCGGGCAAGATGCACAACGCCATACCGCGCGACGGTGTGTTTGTAGTGGCCGTGCCCAACGAGGTCAAGGAGAACGTGAAGGCCGACTGGAACGTGTTTGCAAGCGAAGTGGAGGACGAGTTCCACGTGTCGGACACCGAAATGGTGTTTGCCATGGAGAGTGCCGACGCTGCAAAGGTCATTGAGAATGGCGTGGCCCAGAACTTTATCCGCGCCATACAGGCCGTTGACAACGGCGTGTACGCCATGTGTCAGGACGAAGACTTGGCGTGGCTCGTGGAGACGTCGAGCAACATAGCCAGCGTGGTCACAGCCGACGACACGATAACCGCGGTGGCGTCGCAGCGCAGCAACGTGATGAGCAACCTTGAGAATGAGTGTAACACGGTGAAGGCCACGTTTGAACTTGCAGGAGCCACAATCCACCAGAACGACGGCTACCCCGCATGGAAGATGAACCCCAACAGCCAGCTCACCAAGATTGTGGTGGAGACCTACAAGAAGCTGTTTGGCAAGGAACCTGTGGTGAAGGGAATACATGCCGGACTTGAGTGCGGACTGTTCTCTGAAAGGTATCCCAACATGGACATGGTGTCGTTCGGCCCCACACTTCGCAACGTACACACTCCCGACGAGAAGATACACATACCCACGGTGGAAATGGTGTGGAACCATCTGCTCGAAGTGCTGAAGAACACACCCGAGAAATCCGGTTCCACCACTAATAATGAGCAATCTCAAAACCCTTCTTCTGAAACCGCACTAGATTTTGAAACAAATTTTAATAATGCAAGAGAAGCAGTGGGAACGGTTCTTAATATAGATTCCAATAAAATGATGCCTATAGATAAAATGGATAGAGCAATTGAACTGTTAACTAATCCGTTGAATATTAGTAGGGGTGGTGGAATTTATGCTGATGTATATACTAGAGAAGTATATCAAATAAATAATGAAGATAAATATAGAGACGTAATTGTAGAAAGTGGAAAGGCTTATGCAGCGTTGTATACTTTAATAGGGCCTAGAGCTTATAGAAAGTTATCACAAGATAATCCTGCTCTCCTACAAACGGCGATACAAATATTGGAAGAAAACCATAAAGACTATATAGATGATATAGTAGCTAAGATGAATGAAAATAACAATGATAATTGTTCAATAACAAAGCCATTTTAATTATGAATTGTAATTTAATTGGAAATCATGAATTTATTAATGACCTAGACGCATTAGTGGATTCTTTAAAAGACAGATATGATTCCGAAGATATTAAAAGAGGGTTTAAAATAGGAATAAATAAATTAAGGAAAAAATTTTCGGATTTTAATTCCTCCGATTTCAATGAAACCATTGAAGAATATCTGGACGATGAAATGGGAATGTATAAATGATGAAGACGCAGATAAAACACATCATAATATGCGCGGCCATTGCGCTGCCGTTCGCCTCGTGCGGACGGCAACACAATGCCGAACAAACCGTGAAAGACTTCATGGAAACCAATCTGAATGAGCCGGCCTCGCTGGAGCAACTGCACTTCGAGGGCATGGACTCCACACGCCACATCACCGACTCTGCGGTAAACGCCCTGCGCCAAACGGCCAAGACCGTAGCCAAACAATACAGAGCCAACATCAGCTACGGCACGGACAAGGCTGGAGCAAGCACCGTATTCATTAGAGCTTCATACAAGAACAACGGCAAGCAATATGCCGACACTTACTATCTTGACAGCGAATTGAACACCGTGGTGGCGTTCATGAGCAGAGAGGACTAAACGCCTCTTTTGTGGAAGGAGCCTCCCTACCCCACTCCACACCCGGCAAACGTCGGGCTTTTTATTGGATTGTGCAGCACAATACCTAACACATAAACAATACTACTTATTATAAATAGCACTCTCTATTAACAACAAACTTAACAATGAAGAGGAAAAACGCAAAAAGCACTCTGCTGGCAACGGCTTTGGCAATAAGCCCACTATTCGCCGCCGCACAAGTTGCCCCACCCGTAATGGGATGGAGTTCGTGGAACACATACCACGTAAACATAAGCGACTCGCTTATCTGTTCACAGGCCGACGCCATGGTTAGGCTCGGCCTTGACAAGCTTGGCTACAACCACATCAACATCGACGACGGCTTCTTTGGATGGCGCGACTCCACAGGACTTATGCACCCCCACCCGCAACGCTTCCCAAGGGGCATGAAGTGTGTGGCCGACCACATACACAGCCTGGGACTGAAGGCCGGTATCTACTCAGACGCCGGGGCAAACACCTGCGGCTCAAAATACGACAACGACGAGAACGGTTTCGGAGCTGGACTCTACGGACACGAGGAGCAGGACGCGCGCCTGTACTTCAAGGATTGGGGCTACGATTTCATAAAGATTGACTACTGCGGAGCCGGCACATGGCTCGACCTTGACGAGCAGCAACGCTATTCGGCCATATGCCGCGCCATAAGGAAAGAGGCCGGCCATCCCGTGTCGATAAACATCTGCCGCTGGGCGTTCCCGGGAACATGGGCCAAGAACATGGCCACGTCGTGGCGTATAAGCAGCGACATCAGACCACGATGGAGTTCCATAAAGAACATCATCGCCAAGAACACGTATCTCTCGGCCTATGCCGGCGACGGACACTACAACGACATGGACATGCTGGAGATGGGACGCGGACTGAAACCCAACGAGGAGGAAACCCACATGGCCATGTGGTGCATGATGAGTTCGCCGCTGCTCATTGGCTGCGACCTCAACTCGCTAAAGGGCAACTCGCTCACGCTCATAAAGAACGAGGAGCTAATAGCCGTCAACCAAGACCGTCTGGGGCTTCAGGCACACGTGGCTATGCGACAGGGCGAGGGCTATGTGTTCGTGAAAGACCTTGAGGAACGCCACGGACTTGTGCGCGCCGTGGCCCTATACAATCCGTCGGACACGGCCATCACGTTCAGCGTGCCTATGGCCGAGCTTGAGCTTGGCGGCAAGGTGAAGGCAAGAGACCTTATAAAACACGAAGACTGCAAGGTGTCGAAACAGGGCATGCTTGTGGCCGAGGTACCAGCCCACGCCACCAAGGCTCTGCGGGTGACAGCCACCAAGCGCACAGAACCCACACGCTATGAGGCAGAGTGGGCATACCTCGGCCGCTTCGACGACCTCGGCAAGCGCAAAAAACCGGCACAATATGTGGAAATGGCCGGAGCAAGCGGCGGCATGGGCATCTCAAATATTGGCGGCAGCGACGACAACGATGCCACATGGAACGACGTGTGGAGCGACGAAGGCGGCGAGTATGCTCTGACAGTAGTATATTCTCAATCGCCAAGGCTCAACATCGTGCTCGATGTTAACGGCAGCCGTGCCGGACAACACTACACGGGCACCGAGGCAGCAGCCGATGGTGCGGCGGAACTGAAGCGTGCGGCATTCAACGTAAAACTGCGCAAGGGCTACAACAAGGTGCGGATATACAGTCCGCTGACACTTGTGCCCAACATCGACTGCCTGCTGCTCGAGAAGAAGTAAGGCAACAGCAATGGGCATGGCGGTTTCGCCTGAACCACCATGCCCACACCAACAAAAACACTCACGACAATGGCAAAGGACAAGACTGCATACGTGTGCGACAACTGCGGACAAGAGTCGCCAAAATGGATAGGCAAATGCCCCAGCTGCGGGCGATGGAACACCTTTAAGGAGATACGCATAGCCAACGACACAGGCTCGCAAGCGGCCAAGTCGGCGGCCATCAGCGTGCGCTCGGCCATAGCCGACAAAAATAAGCCCATGCCCCTGCGCGACATCAGCGCAACCGACGAGACACGCATCGACATGCATGACGGAGAACTGAACCGTGTGCTCGGCGGCGGACTCGTACCTGGTTCCATCATTCTCATCGGCGGTGAACCGGGCATCGGCAAGAGCACACTCACGCTACAGACCATACTGCGCATGCCTGAAAAGCGGATACTATACGTGAGCGGCGAGGAAAGCGCACACCAGTTGAAAATGCGTGCCAACAGAATAAGCCACCCCGACAACGAGTCGTGCCTGATACTGTGCGAGACGTCGCTTGAACACATATTTGCTCATATAAAGGACACGCAGCCCGACATTGTGATAATCGACTCAATACAGACCATATCCACCGAAGAGGTTGACTCAAGCCCCGGAAGCATAGTCCAGGTGAGGGAGTGCGCAAGCGCGCTGTTGCGCTTCGCCAAAACGAGTGGTATTCCTGTGGTGCTCATTGGCCACATCAACAAGGAAGGCACGCTGGCCGGTCCCAAAATACTGGAGCACATAGTTGACACGGTTATACAGTTTGAGGGCGACCAGCACTACATGTACCGCATACTGCGCAGCATAAAGAACCGCTTCGGAAGCACGTCGGAGCTAGGCATATACGAAATGCAGCAGACAGGGCTGCGACAGGTGGACAATCCCTCAGAACTGCTGCTCACGCAAGACCACGAGGGGCTTAGCGGCATTGCCATCAGTTCGGCGATAGAGGGCGTGAGACCGTTTCTTGTTGAGACGCAGGCTCTGGTGTCGAGCGCAGCCTACGGCACCCCGCAGCGCAGCGCCACAGGCTTCGACCAGCGGCGGCTCAACATGCTGCTCGCCGTGCTCGAAAAGCGCGTGGGCTTCAAACTGATGCAGAAGGACGTGTTTGTGAACATGGCCGGCGGACTGCGCGTCACCGACCTTGCCATGGACTTGAGCGTGATTGCCGCCGTGCTGTCGAGCAATGTTGACACTCCCATAGAGCCTGGCTGGTGCATGGCCGGCGAGGTGGGACTGAGCGGCGAGGTGCGCCCCGTAAACCGCATCGAACAACGTGTGGCCGAAGCCGAGAAACTTGGCTTCACACACATGATAATACCAAAGCACAACATGCAAAGCCTCAACCGCTCCAAACTGAAAATCGAACTGATACCGGTGAGAAAGGTGGAGGAAGCCCTAAGGGCATTGTTCGGATGAGATTTATTGGACACTGGGTGGTGGACACCATACACTATCCGCCGCAAACGTTAACGTTTCCTAAAGGCTATTACAAGGCGTACTCGTAGTAGGAACGAGGCATGCTCGTAGTAGGAACGAGGAGAGTTCGTAGTGGGAATTAGGAATGAGGAGCGAGAAATGAGGAATACTTGGAGTAGGAAGTGAAAAATGACTGCGCCCGTAGCTTAGGAGATACGTCGCCCTCGGCGTACCATCCGTGGGTAGACGAAGCACATGGAGAGGGGCAAACTTAGTAGATGTTGCCTCCCGACCAAATCCCGAACGGATCCCGAAGGCATCCCGAACAAAGAACAAGGTCAAGAATTAGAGAATTGGAGAATGCTGCGCCAAGATTGTAGCCCAAGCCCAAGCTCCGGTGCAAATTGGGCAAACACAGAAGGTTGTGCATACTCGCGTTGAGCCTAGCCTTGAAGAGGCTGCATCTCAGTAACCCCACGTGGAGCCTTAGCGGAACGTGGGGTTACTGCCTTTGTACTATACATTCGGCTTCGAAGATGCCGCACAAAGGCGGAGAATGCCAAACATTTTGTTCCCATTTCTTTTGTTTGTTTAGAAAAACTCCATACCTTTGCCGCCGGACAATCCGGCAAACTGTGCGTGTCGTGAACACATGAAGTCGCAGCGTCCAAGCCTCAGTAGCAGCCTTTTCTTGCATATATGGTTCCACACACGGTTTGGATTTTCATATCGACGTGGGCTTCTGACGTTGTCTGTTCGACAAGAATAACTGTGACATTTACGGCAGACAAATGCCATGTTTACGACAAGTTATGACTAATTTTGCGGCAGGCTGTACCGCTTACGGTTGGACCACAGGTCTTTCCGGCAGCCGGAAACAGCTCGCATACTATAACCTAAAACTAAAACAACTAAAACAAAACATTATGAAACACCTTTTCTCTGCACTGGCCATGCTTGCTGCAAGTATTGCAGCGACCGCCCAGACAGCAAATGTCACGCTGACAAAGAACGGAAACGCCGTGACCATGTCCAACGGAATAGTGACTGTCGGCATCGGAACCAACGGAAGAGTAAGTTCCCTGGCCTACAACGGCAACTCAAATCTGCTTGCCAGCAGCGGCATCTACTTCGACTATACCACCTCAAGCGGCAATGCGGGACTTGACCCGTCAACGGTTGAGATAATAAAGCAGACCGACGACTATGCAGAAGTGCTCTACAGCAACACAACAGCCGCGTTGCGCTTCCAGCAGGGCTACATCATGCGCAAGGGAGTGAGCGGCCTCTATACCTATATAATAGCCAATGGCACGGAAAACTCGTCGGATGTTTATGTGAAAGAGGCACGCGTGTGTACAAGGCTCGGCTCTTCGTTTCTCAACGGCTATGTGGATGAGAACATGAAGGGAAAAATTCCCTCAAACACAGAAATGGCTACGGCCGAAAAGGCTGAGAACACCGTTCAGGACGCAACCTACAAACTTGCCGACGGGTCGGTTTACACCAAGTACAACTGGGCACAGTACATCGTAAAGGACAGTCTGCACGGACTGACCAACAACATTATGGGCGTGTGGAACATACCTTGCAGCCACGAGTGGCTCAACGGCGGCCCTATGAGGCAGGAGTTGACCGTGCACGCCACCAGCAAATCGCCAATAACCATACAGATGCTGCAGGGCGAACACTTCGGCGCTTCAGCACAGGCGTTCACCGAGGGCGAGCAAAAGCTCTACGGGCCGTTCTTTATCTACCTGAACAGAGGCACAAAGGACAACATGGTGGCCGACGCAAAGGCACAGGCATCGCTCCAACAGAGCCAATGGCCGTTTGAATGGTTTGAAAACGCACTTTATCCGCTCGACCGTTCTACCGTAAGCGGCCGCATCAACGTCACCACAGGCCAGCGCAGCGACAGCATACAGGTGGTTCTCGCCGAGCCGGGCAAGGACATCTATGAACAGGGCAAGGGCTACATCTTCTGGAGCCTTACCGACAAGAACGGAAACTTCAGCATACCCAACGTGCGCAAGGGCAGCTACTCCCTCTATGCTTACGCCACAGCGGGAGATGTGACCGACGAACTGGAGAAAAGCGGAGTTTCTGTCGAAGCGGCACAGACAGATCTCGGCACAATAGACTGGACTCCGGCCTGCTATGAGCACAAACTGTGGCAAATAGGCCAGAACAACCGTCTCGCAGACGGCTTCCACTACAGCGACACTCTAAGGGCTTACGGTCTGTGGACGCTTCCCCCGGCCGACATGACCTATAAAATCGGACAGAACACGGAGGCTGACGACTGGTATTTCGCCCAAACAAAGAACGGAACGTGGACTGTGGCATTCGACCTCGACGACACCTACACCGGAACCGCCTACCTCACAGCCTCAGTGGCTGGAGCCACAAACAGCCCCACGGTGGATGTCAGCGTGAACGGCACGAAAACGGCCACGTGGAAGTACAGCAACGATGCGGGAATATACCGCAGCTGTGTGCAGAGCGGCAAGCACGTGCTCAACACCTGTAGCTTTGCGGCTTCAAACCTGAAGAAAGGCAGGAACACAGTAGCCTTCACCATGTCGGGAATAAAGAACAACGGCGGAGTAATGTGGGACTGCATCAAGCTGGAAGCCGGAGAAAAGGTGCTCACAGGCATCACCACGAGCGGACAAAGCAACGAACTACAGCCCATAACTGTCTATACCATAGGCGGAACAAAAATCGGCACGTTCGGCAACCTGCGCGAAGCCTCCCGTCTGAAGGGCATTTACATCTACAGGCAAGGCGGAAAGACAGGCAAAATAGCATTCTAAGGCAGGTGAAATGGCATTCTAAGACAGGCAAAACAGACGCTGTAAAACAGACAAAACAATAGAGAGACCATGATTATAGACTTTGGAAACATCAAGGAAGAGGCCGTCATGAACTTCAAGGGCGGCAAGGGAGAGTTGGACACGCGCAACTTTGTTGACCCAAGAAATAAGATTATGATGAGCCGTCTCAAGCCTGGAGCGTCAAGCGGCTACCACATCCACGAGCAAAACAGCGAGATTGTGTACGTCATAAGCGGCACCGGCCACTTCGTTTACGACAATGTGGAGGAGAAAATCGGGGCAGGCAGCGTACACTACTGCCCCACAGGCCACAGCCACGCAATGTTCAACGATGGGAAAGACGACCTCGTTTACTTTGCCATAGTACCGGAACACGGCAAATAACGCCAGGGAAGAATGCCCGAATGACGCTTAAAAACCACGGGGAAAGACTGCTCTTTCCCCGAATTTTGTAACATAGAGTTTGCATTTCTCGAATAAAGTATTAACTTTGCACTTGTTTAAGCTGTCAGACAAAGAGCATGGAAGATTTCTTCAAGACCCACACATACCTGGTCGAGCATACCAACTCCAAAATCCGCCGCAGACTGATGGACGAGATAGACTGGAGCGCAAGGATGATTGGCATCAAGGGAACACGTGGTATTGGCAAGACTACCTTCCTGCTGCAATATGCTAAAGAGAACTTTGACGTGAACGACAGGCGCTGCCTCTATGTGAACATGAACAACTTCTACTTTCAGGGGCGCGGCATTTCTGACTTTGCGGGCGAGTTCTACAAGAACGGTGGGCGAGTTCTGCTCATTGATCAGGTGTTCAAACAGCCGGATTGGAGTCGGGAACTGCGCCGGTGTCACGACAACTACGACAAACTGAAGATAGTTTTCACCGGCTCAAGTGTGATGCGGCTGAAGGACGAGAACCCGGAACTGAACGGCATAGTGAAGAGCTACAACCTGAGAGGGTTCTCTTTCCGGGAGTTTCTCAACAGGGAAACGGGCAACGACTTCCAGCCGTACACCCTCGACGAGATAATCTCCGGACACGAGCACATTGTGAAACAGGTGCTGCCCACGGTTTCTCCCGACAAGTACTTCAAGGACTACCTGCACCACGGCTTCTATCCTTTCTATCAGGAAAACCGCAACTACTCGGAGAACCTGCTGAAAACGATGAGCATGATGACCGAAGTGGACATTCTGCTGATAAAACAAATCGAACTGAAATATCTGACAAAGATAAAGAAACTGTTCTACCTCTTGGCCGTGGACGGCCTCAAGGCTCCGAACATCAGCACACTTGCACACGAGATACAAACCAGCCGCGCCACGGTGATGAACTACATAAAGTATCTGGCCGATGCACGACTGATAAACATGATTTATCCCGAGTCAGGCCAAGGCTTTCCCAAGAAGCCGTCGAAGGTGATGCTGCACAACCCGAACCTGATATACGCCATCTATCCCATCAACTTTACGGAGCAGGACATCATGGAGACATTCTTCGTGAACACGATGTGGAAAGACCACAAGATAACCCAAGGCGGGCGGGAAAACTTCTACACCGTAGACGGAAGCATGAAGTTCAGGGTGTGCAACGCCCAGGGTTCTACCAAACTAAGGTATGCTCCGAACACGATATACGCACGGTACAACACCGAAATAGGCAAAGGAAAACAAATACCGCTCTGGCTCTTCGGCTTCTTATATTAACATAAGGTGTAAAGCAAGGAAAGAGACAGCTACATACAATACTTAAAAAGGAATCTCTGAAGTTTATTCATTAATATTTTATCAAAAAATGGCTAAAGAAAAGAAATTTATCACTTGTGATGGTAATGAGGCCGCAGCCCACGTGAGCTACATGTTCTCGGAAGTTGCCGCCATCTACCCTATCACTCCGTCATCTCCAATGGCAGAGCACGTTGATGAATGGGCAGCCCGTGGTCGCAAGAACCTGTGGGGCCAGAATGTCAGCGTACAGGAGATGCAGTCAGAAGGCGGCGCAGCAGGTGCCGTTCACGGCTCTCTGCAGGCTGGTGCCCTCACCACAACGTTCACAGCATCGCAGGGTTTGCTGTTGATGATTCCTAACATGTACAAGATTGCAGGTGAACTTTTGCCTTGCGTGTTTGATGTTTCGGCACGTACACTTGCTTCACACTCACTCTGTATCTTTGGTGACCACCAGGACGTTATGGCTTGCCGCCAGACCGGTTTCGCCATGTTCTGCTCAGGTTCTGTGCAGGAAGTGATGGACCTCACGGCAGTTCCTCACCTGGCAACACTCAAGACCCACGTGCCTTTCATCAACTTCTTCGACGGTTTCCGTACTTCTCACGAATACCACAAGGTAGAAGTGATGGAGCAGGAAGACATCGCAAAGCTCGTGGATCCGGCAGACATCAAGAACTTCCGCGACCGTGCTCTCTCTCCTGAGCGTCCTCTTACACGCGGTACAGCCGAGAACCCCGAAACATTCTTCACACACCGCGAGGCTTGCAACGAGTACTACGACAAGGTGCCTGAGGTTGTTGAGCACTACCTCGGTGAGATAAGCAAGATAACAGGCCGCGAGTATCACCTCTTCTCTTACTATGGAGCAGAGGATGCCGAGAACATCATCATCCTTATGGGTTCGGCTTCAGAGGCCGCACGCGAGGCTATCGACTACTTGACCAAGCAGGGCAAGAAGGTTGGTATGATTAGCGTTCACCTCTATCGTCCGTTCTCTGTGAAGCACTTGCTCGCAGCCGTTCCAAAGACAACAAAGCGCATAGCTGTGCTTGACCGCACAAAGGAGCCTGGAGCCGAGGGCGAACCTCTGTACCTCGACATAAAGAGTGCCTTCTACGATGTTGAGAACAAGCCTCTCATCGTTGGCGGACGCTACGGACTCGGTTCTTCAGACACTACTCCGGCAAAGATTATCTCCGTGTTCAACAACTTGGAGCTGCCTGAGCCTAAGAACCACTTCACCGTTGGTATCGTTGACGACGTTACATTCACTTCTCTGCCACAGGTTGAGGAAATTCCTATGGGTGGCGACGACCTGTTCGAGGCCAAGTTCTACGGACTGGGAGCCGACGGTACCGTGGGTGCCAACAAGAACTCGGTGAAGATTATCGGTGAGAACACCAACAAGCATTGCCAGGCATACTTCTCTTACGACTCTAAGAAGTCGGGAGGTTTCACTTGCTCGCACCTCCGCTTCGGCGACACGCCAATACACTCTGCATATCAGGTGAATACGCCTAACTTCGTGGCTTGCCACGTACAGGCTTACCTGCACATGTACGATGTGACACGCGGTCTGCGCAAGAACGGAACGTTCCTCCTTAACACCATATTCGAGGGCGACGAACTGGTTAACTTCATCCCCAACAAGGTGAAGCGCTACTTCGCACAGAACAACATCACCGTTTACTACATCAATGCTACCAAGATAGCACAGGAGATTGGTCTGGGCAACCGCACCAATACCATTCTTCAGAGCGCATTCTTCCGCATCACAGGTGTGATACCTGTTGACCTGGCCGTTGAGCAGATGAAGAAGTTCATCGTGAAGTCTTACGGAAAGAAGGGTCAGGACGTGGTTGACAAGAACTACGCAGCCGTTGACCGTGGCGGTGAATACAAGACTCTGGCCATAGACGCAGCTTGGGCTAACTTGGCCGACGACGCAGTTAAGGAGGACAACGCTCCCGCATTCGTCAAGGAGCTTGTCCGCCCCATCAATGCACAGGCCGGCGACTTGCTGAAGGTGTCAGACTTCGTTAAGCATGACACGGTTGACGGTTCTTGGCAGGTTGGTACAGCCGCCTATGAGAAGCGTGGTGTGGAGGCTTTCGTTCCCGAATGGAACGCCGAGAACTGCATCCAGTGCAACAAGTGTGCTTATGTATGTCCTCACGCAGCTATCCGTCCTTTCGTTCTGACCGACGAGGAGCTGAAGGGCTTTGACGCTCCCACGCTTGAAATGAAGGCTCCCGCAGCAATGAAGGGCATGCACTTCGTGATGGAGCCTTCTGTGCTCGACTGTCTCGGTTGCGGCAACTGCGTCGACGTTTGTCCCGGCAATCCCAAGAAGGGCAAGGCTCTCACCATGGTTCCGTTCACCGGCAACGACGCAGAGGCCGCTCGCTGGGAATATCTCGTACACAAAGTGACAAGCAAGCAGAACCTCGTTGACATCAAGAGCAACGTGAAGAACTCTCAGTTCGCACAGCCTCTGTTCGAGTTCTCTGGAGCTTGCTCCGGTTGCGGTGAAACTCCTTACGTAAAACTCATTTCGCAGCTCTTCGGTGACCGCGAGATGATTGCTAACGCTACAGGATGTTCTTCAATCTACTCCGCATCCATACCTTCTACTCCTTACACCACCAATGCCGATGGTCACGGCCCTGCATTCAACAACTCGTTGTTCGAGGACTTCTGCGAGTTCGGTATGGGTATGGTTATGGGTAATAAGAAGATGAAGGAGCGCATTTCGATGCTTCTCAACGATGCCATCGCTGACGACAAGACTCCTGCCGAGTTCAAGGAGGCTGCTCAGGAATGGCTTGCAGGCAAGGACGACGCTGACGCATCTAAGGCAGCCGCAGCCAAGCTGAAGCCGCTTATCGCAGCTGGCGCAGCAGCAGGATGCCCGACTTGCACCGAGCTGAAGACTCTCGACCACTATCTCGTAAAGCGCAGCCAGTGGATTATCGGTGGTGACGGTGCTTCCTACGATATCGGCTACGGTGGTCTCGACCACGTGATTGCCAGCGGCGAGGATGTCAACATCCTTGTGCTCGACACCGAGGTTTACTCCAACACCGGCGGTCAGGCTTCAAAGGCTACTCCTCTTGGCGCCATCGCACAGTTTGCCGCACAGGGCAAGCGTATCAAGAAGAAGGACATCGGTATGATTGCCACAACCTACGGATACGTTTACGTTGCCCAGATAGCAATGGGCGCCGACCAGGCACAATGCTTGAAGGCCATCCGCGAGGCAGAGGCTTACCACGGACCTTCACTCATCATCGCCTACGCTCCATGTATCAACCACGGTCTGAAGGCCAAGGGCGGCATGGGTAAGAGTCAGGCCGAGGAAGGCAAGGCTGTAGAGTGCGGCTACTGGCATCTGTGGCGTTACAACCCCGAACTGGCTGCAGAGGGCAAGAACCCGTTCTCGCTCGATTCTAAGGCTCCCGACTGGGCTAAGTTCCACGACTTCCTGCTTGGCGAGGTTCGCTACCTGTCTGTCAAGAAGGCTTATCCCGACGAGGCAGAGGAACTGTTTGCCGAGGCTCAGCGCATGGCACAGCTCCGCTACAAGAGCTATGTGCGCCAGACCAAGATGGACTGGAGCGACGAGAATACTCCCGAAGCATAACATTAGTTTCGCACAGGGTGGCTCAATAAACCACCTATAACAAGGACATAGAGTGTCCGGAGGCCGTAACAAGGCTTTCGGGCACTCTTTCTTTTACACACGATTATAGCCTCGATGTCCGATGCAGTCGGGCTTGCTTGACGAAATTCGAGCAAGAACGGCACGCTGCCGTCCTCGCCAAGTCTAACGAGGTGAGAAGCGAAACGATTTCCGCAGGGACAGGTAGCAAGAGACTTCGTTGGCTGACGAAGCCTACTTCAATAGCCAATGAAGCCAGCTTCATTTCCCAACGAAGTCTACTTACCATACAACCATACCCAATGTACCACTTTTCACTAAAGGTAGGTTCTATATGTACTAGTTCTTTCTCTTAGGAGAAATCTTCGTTCCGTGTCTTTGAACGACAGTTCCAAATCTTGGAACGAAACTTTCGGTTAGACAACTGATACAACTTCTACCAGACAAGTGCAAAATCACACCAGACTTCTCACGGTTTTCTCAGCAGCCGTCTCCAGACAGGCAGAACCTCTCGCTTGTCCACACATGGACCTGACTGAGTAGTTACACCGGTTGCTCATTCTTGATGACCTGTTCATCGTGCCTCTTGGTGCCAAGGAACGGTTTTTCCATGTATTTCACAATCATAACAGATTCTTGCCGATTAATGCCATCTTAAATATTCCGTAATATTTTTGTAACACACGCTTCGTACCTTTGCTCCCGAAATAAAGCAAAAAAAGAGCAAAGAATGAAAAGTCTATTGACAATGTTTTCTCTTGCAGCCTGTCTGAATGTTGCAGCCCAAGAGTTTAAGCCTGAGATACACGGTACAATCCGCGGCAAGTATGAATATCAGACAGAGGAAGGCGAAGGCCGTTTTGAGGTGAGAAACGCAAGGTTTAGCCTTAGCGGAAAGGTGGTTGACGCCGTTGAATACAAGGCGGAGATAGACCTCTCCGACGAAGGAAGCATAAAGATGCTTGACGCATATACAAGGGTAAAGCCCATGCGCAACTTCAACTTCACCATCGGACAGATGCGAGTGCCGTTTACCATTGATGCCCACCGTTCACCCCACCAGCAATATTTTGCCAACAGGTCGTTCATAGCCAAGCAAGTGGGCAATGTGCGTGACGTTGGTGCTACTGTTGGCTACTCGTTCAACGCCGGAATACCCATGATTGTGGAAGCTGGACTGTTCAACGGTTCGGGATTGACCAACCAGAAAGACTACTGGACCAAAAGCGTAAATTTCTCGGCCAAGGCGCAGATGTTCTTGCCCGGCGGTTTCAATCTTACGCTGAGCACGCAGAAAGTGAAGCCGGGACCTGCAACTATAATGATGTATGATGCCGGTGCATACTACCACGGACACAACCTGCACATAGAGGCGGAATACCTCATGAAGCACTATTCGCGCAATGCCTTTGACAATGTAAACGCCTTTGACGGATTCATCAACTGGGACATTCCGATAAAGGGAAAGAACAAGCTGGTGAAGATGATTTCGCCGTTGGTGCGCTACGACTACATGGGCGACCACAGCGACGGCAAGGCTCTGGACAACGGTGCTATCGGACTTACCGACTACAAGCGTTCGCGCATTACCGGCGGTGCAACTATCCATCTGTCGAAACCTTTCATTTCTGACATAAGGCTCAACTTTGAAAAGTATCTTTACCGTTCGGGAGCCGTGGCAAAAGCCTCGGAGCGTGACAAATTGGTGATTGAGTTTATGACACGCTTTTAGTAAAAGCTAAACTTTCATTACTCCCAAAAGGCGGCATTCTCTGTGAAAGAGAGTGTCGCCTTTTGGCATCTTGACACGAACTTTATCGGTGTGCAAATGTTCAAAAAACGACTTGCGCAACTTGTTTTTTGAATATTACTAAAGACGGTGCAATTCGCTGATAATCTTTTCCGGATTCTCGTTGCCAAACACGTAGCTTCCGCTCACGAGAACATCAGCCCCAGCCTCGACAAGCGGTGCTGCGGTGGAAGCCTTCACGCCTCCGTCGACCTCTATCAAAGCTTTTGAGCCGCTCAACTCTATCATTTTGCGCAAGCGACGCACCTTGCCAAGGGTGTTGGAGATAAACTCCTGGCCGCCAAAGCCGGGATTGACGCTCATCAGAAGCACCATGTCAACATCGGTTATAATGTCTTCAAGCATAGAAACCGGCGTACTCGGATTGAGCGTAACTCCTGCCTTCATGCCGGCATTGTGGATTTCCTGAACTGTACGGTGCAGATGCACGCAGGCTTCATAGTGCACATTCATCATCATTGCGCCCAACTTGGCAGTCTGTTTCACGTAAGTTTCAGGATGCACGGTCATGTAATGCACGTCAAGAGCCTTGGTGCAGGTCTTGGCAACCGCCTCAATTACGGGAAACCCGAACGATATATTCGGCACGAATACACCGTCCATAACATCCAGATGAAGCCACTCGGCTTCGCTCCGGTTAATCATTTCAATCTCGCTTCCGAGGTTCAGAAAGTCGGCAGCAAGTAGTGATGGCGAGACTATTGTCATAGCTTCTAATTCACGAACACATCTATCAGCGTTCCGTCCTGACCTCTTGCAACCCTGTAGGTATGGGCTATCTGGCGTATAAGGTTCAGTGTCATTTCGCTGGGTTGTGCCCCTTCGTTTGTAAAATAATCCATAGGCAATTCGTTTATAGACGTTTACACCTACAAAACGTCCGAAGTGCCTTTTTATTATGTGCCCACTCTATTTATTTTACCGTGCAAGACTCTATGTCTTTGACTCCGTTCAGGAAGTCGCGGGCAGCCATGCGCTTCTTGCCGGCAAGCTGCAGTTCTGCCACGGTGAGAACATTGCCGTCGCCTGTCACAATGCCCATTGATTTGTTTTTAACTTTTACCGTTCCGGCAATGGCTTCTTCGGTATCGGCGGAAAGCTCTGTACGGTACACTTTCATCACCGTTTCCTTTCCGTCTGGAGTCACAAACGTAGTCCAGGCTCCAGGCATCGGACTCAGTCCGCGCACAAAATTGTGTATGTTTATGGCCGGTTTGTTCCAGTCAATCATGCATGTTTCCTTGAATATCTTTGGCGCAGCTTGCAGCTCAGTTCCCGTTTCAATAAGCTTTTCCTGCGGCATCGTTTCCGGACGACCACCGCTTTCCACTATCTTGTCAAGCGTCTTAAGACAAATTTCCACACCAAGGGTCATCAGTCCGTCATAGACATCGCCAGCGTCAAAGTCCGGTTTGATGTCGAAAGGCAGCTGCATTATGATGCGTCCGGTGTCAATGTCCTTGTCAAGAAAGAACGTGGTGACACCAGTAAGTGTCTCACCATTGATTACCGCCCAGTTGATTGGGGCTGCGCCACGGTACTGTGGAAGCAATGCTGCGTGGACGTTGAATGTGCCGTACTCGGGCATATTCCATACTATTTCGGGAAGCATACGGAATGCCACCACTATCTGCAGGTTGGCCGAAAAACTACGAAGTTCTTCGACAAAGACCGGGTCTTTCATTTTCACAGGCTGCAACACAGGCAGTCCGACAGTCTGTGCGTACTGCTTGACTGCCGATGCCTGAAGCACGCTGCCGTGCCGCCCTACCGGTTTGTCGGGCTGTGTCACTACGGCAACAACGTTGTAGCCGCCGTCAACCAACGCCTTCAGAGTTGCCACGGCAAAGTCAGGTGTTCCCATGAACACTATTCTCAAGTCTTTCTTGTTCATTTTTGTTATATATTATGCCTGTTGCACAGCAAGGCCACGGCCGAAAAAATGGCCGCCTCGGCCCTACTCCTCGCTCATGTCTGCCACCATCTTGCGGTACATACCGTAGACACGCTGTCTGGAAATATAGCCTTTCAAGTGGTTCTCGCTGTCAAGCACCGGTAGCCAGTCTGCCCGCGTATTGTCAAAGAGCTTCATTACCTCCACCATTGAATCGCTTTCGCGCAACGTGGCAGCAGGTTGGGTCATCAGTTGGTTGGCTTTGAAATATCGGTACAGTTCTGTTCGGAACATCACATGGCGTATTTTCCTCACGTCAATCTCGCCCAAAAGATTGCCTGCTTGGTCAAGCACAGGCAGAAAACTGTTGCGACTACGGCTTATCTTGTTGACTATCTTGCCCAACTCCATGTCTGGCGGTACGGGACTGTAGTCCTTTTCAATCACGCTGTCAAGGCTCATCAGAGTCAGGATAGCATTGTCCTTGTGATGGGTAATCAGCTTTCCCTGTTTGGCAAGGCGCATTCCGTATATACTGTGTGGTTCAAATATTATGATAGTGAGGTATGAGCACACGCTAACTATCATCAAGGGCATGAGCAGATTGTAACCTCCCGTTATTTCCGCGATAAGGAAAACGCCAGTAAGCGGTGCATGCATCACTCCCGACATAACCCCAGCCATGCCGAGAAGGGCGAAGTTCTTCTCAGGAACATACACGCCTATCTGGTACATATTCCATAGACGTGCGAAAAGGAAACCGCCGAAACAGCCCACAAACAAACTCGGGGCAAACGTTCCGCCGCAGCCTCCGCCACCGTTGGTGGCCGATGTGGCAAACACTTTGGTAAGCAACACGAGCGCAACATAAAGGATAAGGAGGTTGCTATGGCCGGAAAAGAGGGAGTTGTTGAGCATCAAATCCCAGTCGGCCTGGCTCTTTCCGCTCAGCAAGAGGTTGACTGCGCCGTATCCCTCGCCGAACAGTGCAGGAAAAAGGAATATGAGCAGGCTCAGAATGGCACCGCCTATGAGCAGTTTCAAGTAGGGTTTGTCCTTAAAACGGGCAAACATGTCCTCGCAAACGGTCATCATCCTGATGAAATAAAGGCTAATCAAGCCACAGACAATGCCCAACAGAATACCGGCAGGGACGCGCTCCACGTTCCAGTCGCTGTCAAGATGGAAGGTAAAGAGGGCTGTCGAGCCGCTGAAGATGTATGTGAAACAGGTGGCTGTGACGCTTGACACGAGTATGGGAAGCAGCGACGCCATGGTCAAGTCAATCATCAACACCTCAAGGGTGAACACAAGACCGGCTATAGGTGCCTTGAATATACCGGCAATGGCACCGGCTGCACCACAGCCGACAAGCAGCATAAGGGTCTTGTTGTCCATCTTGAACAACTTTCCGAGGTTAGAACCTATGGCGGAACCCGTCAGCACGATAGGAGCCTCGGCACCTACGGAACCTCCGAAACCGATGGTTATGGCCGAAGCAATGACCGACGACCAGCAGTTATGTCCGCGCAAACGGCTGCGCTTGCTGCTTATTGCATAGAGTATGCGGGTGATACCGTGGCTGATATTGTCCTTTACTATGTAGCGAACAAACAGGGATGTGAGATAAATGCCCACAACCGGATAGACCAAATACAGCCAGTTGGCATTGGCAGAGTCGAAGGAACTGGTGAGCAAAGCTACAATCTCGTTGATGAGACTGTGCAGCACAAAGGCTGCAACTGCGGCAAAGAAGCCCACGGTAAAGGCCAGCGACAAGATAAACATCCGGTCGCTGACGTGTTCCTTGCGCCATTCCAAGAACTTCTGAAACAGCGTCTGGCTGTCGTTGTCCGCCATTATGCTTTCCATTTCCCCTGCAACAAACTCATTTCCTTATTATTTTCACCGCACCGTCAAGCCCCAGCTTTATGATACTCGAAGGTTTGTGGGGCTTGTGCTCCTGCCTACGTGTCCAGCACACATAGTCCACGGCTTCCAATATTTCTGGTGAAATGTCGCAATAGTTCTGTGCAGCAGGCTCTCCCGAAATGTTGGCCGATGTAGACACGATGGCTTTCTGGAAGCGGTAGCACAGTTCCTTTGAAAAAGCCTCCTTTGTGATGCGCAGAGCCACACTTCCATCTTCGGCAACAAGGTTTTCTGCAAGGTTTATAGCCCCGTCCAGAATGACGGTAGTCGGTTTCTCAACGCAGTCAAGCAAGTCCCACGCCACATTCGGAACGGTGCGTACATACCGTTGAAGCCGTGCATCACTATCCACAAGGCAAATCATTGCCTTGCTGTCTTCGCGCTTCTTTATACTGTAAACCTTGGCCACAGCCGCAGCATTGGTAGCATCGCACCCTATTCCCCACACAGTATCGGTGGGATAAAGTATCACTCCGCCCTTGCGCATGGCCTCTATGGCGTTGGAAATGTCTTCTTTTACTGTCATAAACGTTGTGCTTGCTTGTTAAAACTCGCTTGTGAAATGGAACTTAATGCCCTTGAAATCTTCCTGAGCCATGCTCAATACGTAGCCGCTGTCGGCAAGAAACACGTCGCGACCGTCCTTGTCCTTGGCCATATACTGATATTTGCGCTTCTTGAAGTTTTCCAGTTCCGCTGCGTCATCGCTCTCTATCCAGCAGGCTTTGTACAGGTGGACGGGTTCCCAACGACACTTTGCGCTGTATTCGTTTTCGAGTCTGTACTGGATTACCTCAAACTGAAGCTGTCCAACCGTGCCGATTATCTTGCGCCCATTAAACTGATTGACAAACAACTGCGCCACTCCTTCGTCCATGAGCTGGTCTATTCCCTTCTGCAACTGTTTGGATTTCATCGGGTCTGCGTTCTCTATATACTTGAACATCTCGGGAGAGAAACTTGGCAAGCCGCGGAAATGCAACTGCTCGCCCTCGGTGAGAGTATCGCCAATCTTGAATATTCCGTTGTCCGGCAAACCCACTATGTCACCGGGATAAGCCTCGTCGATGGTGCTTTTCCTTTGCGCCATGAACTGTGTGGGTGAAGAAAAGCGCACAGTTTTGCCCATCCGCACATGAAGATACGGCTGGTTGCGCACAAATTTGCCACTGCACACCTTGCAAAAGGCGATGCACGAGCGATGGTTGGGGTCGATATTTGCAGTGATTTTGAATATGAAACCTGTGAATTTCGGCTCGTCTGGAGTCACCATACGTTCCTCGGCCTTTGTGGGACGTGGACTTGGAGCAATCTCTACAAAGCAGTTCAGCAGCTCCTGAACGCCGAAATTGTTGAGCGCAGATCCGAAGAAAACTGGTGCAACCTCAGCATTGCGGTAGGCTTCAACGTCAAATTCAGGATAAACGCCGTCCACCAGTTCGAGGTCTTCGCGCAGCTTTGAGGCATCCGAAGCTCCGACATGAGTGTCGAGTTCCGCGCTGTCCACATCCACTTCCACCTTTTCCGTCACACGTTGTTTGTCGGGTGTGAAAAGGTCAAGCTTGTGTTCATAAATGTTATATACGCCTTTGAACCGTGCTCCCTGGTTGATAGGCCAACTCAATGGGCGCACCTTTATCTCCAGTTCCTGCTCCAACTCGTCGAGCAAGTCGAACGGGTCGCGTCCCTCACGGTCCATCTTGTTTATGAAAACAATCACCGGAGTGTTGCGCATACGGCACACGGCCATCAGTTTACGAGTCTGTGCTTCCACGCCCTTGGCTCCGTCAACCACGATAATGGCCGAGTCCACAGCGGTAAGAGTGCGGTATGTGTCTTCCGCAAAGTCCTGGTGACCCGGTGTGTCGAGTATATTCACTTTATATCCCTCGTAGTCGAACTCCATGACTGAGGTTGACACAGATATTCCGCGCTGCTTTTCAATGTCCATCCAGTCGGATGTCGCGGTCTTTCTTATCTTGTTGCTCTTCACAGCCCCTGCCACTTGTATCTGTCCGCCGAAGAGTAGGAATTTCTCGGTCAGCGTTGTCTTACCTGCGTCAGGGTGAGATATGATGGCGAAGGTTCGCCTTCTTTCTATTTCGTTGTCCATTGTTGTCTTAAACCTTATAGGTAGCGAAGTCAGCGCAACCCTTTGGTTTCATTTACATTACTTCTTTATTGGAGTGCAGCATGACTGTTTCACGCTCCTGCTTCCATTAACTTCTTTACGCACTCCTCAAGCGACTCTTCCCAATAGGGAATCTCTATTCCGTAAGTCTGCTTTATCTTGGTTTTGTCGAGCACGCTGTATGCTGGACGGTGGGCAGGGGTGGGATATTCGGCGGTGTGCAAAGGCTTCACATGACACGTCGTTATACCGGCAATACGGTGGATTGCCTTGGTAAAATCGTACCAGCTGATGACACCTTCGTTTGAGAAATGGTACACGCCCGGCTCTATTCCATTGTCTATGGCGGTCATTATGGCCGCAGCAAGGTCGCGTGCATAGGTGGGAGTGCCTATCTGGTCGAAGATAACTCCCAGTTCCTGCTTCTCTTTTCCGAGGCGCAACATGGTCTTGACAAAGTTGTTTCCGAAGGTGCTGTACAGCCATGCGGTGCGTATCACCATAAGCCGCTTGCAGTATCTGGCCGCCTCAATCTCTCCGTTAAGTTTGGTTCTGCCGTAAACGCTGGCAGGTGAGGTCGGGTCTGTCTCTACATATGGGGTATGTTTAGTGCCGTCAAAGACGTAGTCGGTGGATATTTGCACCATCCAGCCTCCGCGTTGTTCCACAGCCTCTGCCAGATAGCATGGGGCAACGGTATTGAGCTTGGCGCAAAACGGTTCGTTTTCCTCGGCTTTGTCCACAGCCGTAAAGGCGGCGCAGTTGACAATTCCGTCTATTTCATGCTGGTTTACATAGTCCTTTACGGCCTTTTGGTTGCAGATGTCAAGCTCCTGCACGTCCGTATTATAGTATGTGTGTTGCGGAAACTTGGCTTCCAAAAGTTGCATCTCGTTTCCCAATTGGCCGTTACAGCCTGTGACAAGTATGTTCATCTTGCTTTATGTTTTGTTTTTCCTATTCTGTCTTTTGCGTTGAAACAAAGCCAGCTGTGAAGTTCACTCAAACTCCAGCGGCTCCTCTTTGTCCTTCTTGTAGTAGTCGCTAAGCATGCCTACGATCTTTGATATTTCTTTTATAGCGTGCTGGGTGTCAGGACTTATTTCCTTTTGGCGCAATCGAAGCATCATAACTCCATAGAGAGAGTTGAAGCACGTTTCCATTTCGTTCTCCTCCTTGTTTGCCCCACGGTTTCGAAGTTCCACTATATAAGGCAGCACCTTGTAGTACTCGGATGTGTAGAACGGAAACTTTGTGCTGTTGGTGAGCTGCACATGAAGTTCTTCCAGCTGTTGCAGCGTCACCTTGTTTATTTGCAGGTGTCCTTTCTCGCGGCAGCCCTCCTGGTTCATCATCCTTATGAGATAGCCAAACCAGTCTGTTTCGTCCTCTTTCTGCTCGTCCGTATAGTCAAACCTGTCAATATACTCGTGCCTAATCCGCGACAGCGAACAGCCGAAAGCGCGTATTGTATCCTCCACCTGCCACATGTACAGCAGATATTCGGCTATGTTTTCCTTTCTGAGTTTCTCTGCTATGAACATAAATCAGATAAATCTATACAAGTTGGTCAGAGTTCCGAACAGGATAATGACCGAACCTATTATCACTATGGCACCGATTACCTGGTTGATGAGTCTAATCCCGTTGGTGTCAAACTTGCCCCTTATCTTGTCCACGAGCCACGTCAGGCCAAACCACCACAGCAACGCACCGGCCACAATGCTGAGAAAACCGATGAACATCTCAAATGAATGGTTTGGCAGCACAAATGCGAACTGTGCGTAGAGAGCCAAAAAGAGGAAGACTATGAGCGGGTTTGAGAATGTCACGAGAAACGCTGTCACACAGTTGTGTACCAGTGTGCCTCGGCCTCCACCCGAGTTGTGGATGTTTTTGGTGGGGTCTGTGCGGTAGGTGTACAGCCCAAAAGCCAGCAACATCAGGCATCCGGCTATCTGAAGATAGAAGCTGTTCTGCTTGTCGTTGATGAAATCCATCACATAGCCCATGCCGAAACCGGCAATGCCTGCATAGATTATGTCGCTCAACGAAGCTCCCACGCCTGTGACAAAACCGTACCAGCGTCCCTTGTTCAGCGTACGCTGTACACAAAGCACACCAACCGGACCCATCGGAGCCGATGCTATCATTCCGATAAGCATCCCCTTGAATATGAAATTAAGTATGTCTATTTGTATCGGGAATGGCATAACAAATGCAAAGTTGCGAAGAAAAAGCGGATTATACAAGTTTTTGCCGAGAATTATTGCCGCTTTCTGACGTGTCACATAACCCGTCATGCTCCTTCAAAGAAGTCGGCAAAACCGACTAAACTCGGCAAGTTCCGGCAAAGTCTTTCCGGAAACATAAGAGTCGTATAGGCCAACCCGCCAAGTTTTTGAAACCAAACCTTTGGGATTACAGAATAAATCCGTTATCTTTGCATAAAATAGACTGCACTCGGGGAACTAAAAACAGGTTTTCTTTCCGCTTGTTTGCACTATCATTATATAAGATAGGCTGCACTCGGGAAACTGAAAAACAGGTTTTCTTCCCACTCGTTTGCACTATCTTTGCATAAGACACCCCTAAAACAAAAGACATGAGACAGCTGAAAATCATCAAATCCATCACCAACAGGGAGAGCGAGTCGCTCGACAAATACCTTCAGGAGATAGGAAAAGAGGAACGTATCACTGTGGAAGAAGAAGTGGAACTCGCCCAGAGGATACGCAAAGGTGACCGCAAGGCTCTTGAAAAGCTGACGAAAGCTAATCTCAGATTTGTCGTTTCTGTGGCCAAGCAGTACCAGAACCAAGGATTGAGTCTGCCCGACCTCATCAACGAGGGCAACGTGGGACTGATCAAAGCTGCGGAAAAGTTCGACGAGACGCGCGGCTTCAAGTTCATTTCCTATGCCGTATGGTGGATTAGACAGAGCATACTGCAGGCCATAGCCGAGCAGAGCCGCATAGTGAGGCTGCCGCTCAACCAGGTCGGGTCTGTGAACAAGATCAACAAGATGGTCAACAAGTTTGAGCAGGAAAACGAGAGGAGGCCGTCGCTCGATGAAATATCGGAGAAAGTGGATATTCCGCAGGACAAGATAGACGATGCCATGAAAGTGAGCGCACGCCACGTCTCTGTGGACACGCCTTTTGCCGACGGCGACGACAGTAGTCTGCTTGATGTGCTTGTGAACAACGACTCGCCAATGGCCGACAAGACCCTCGTCATGGAGTCGCTCCGCGCCGAGATAGACAATGCCCTGAAAACTCTCAACGAGCGCGAGCGCAACGTTGTCGAGGCATTCTTCGGAATAAACCAGCCAGAGATGACCCTTGAAGAGATAGGCGTGAAATATGGTCTGACGCGCGAAAGGGTAAGGCAAATAAAAGAGAAAGCCATACGGAAGCTGCGCAACAGCACAAAAAACAAAATGCTCAAATCTTATTTAGGACAATAAACACGGATAACAAACCCATTATCAATGAAATCACTAAAGTATGCCGTCTGTGCCGCAATCATGACCTTGGCTCTCTCCGCAGTAGAGGTTCAAGGCAAGGCGAAGATGGTTCCCAGACTGTATGTATTCGGATTTTCTGCATCATTCACCGATTCCATAGTCTATTTCACCAATGTACAGCCAGTGGACAGCGCATGGATGGACACGAAAACCGATTTTCTTCTCGGGCGCGACAACTATTCCCTGCAACTGAAAAACTATCTTGCACAGAATATGTCCATGCCCAACAGAACCTGTGTCGTCTTTTTCGGCAAGAACAGGAACAAGGTTGAAAAGGATTTTCTGAAGCTGAAGAAGCAATACACCTCGGCAAAAAGCCGTGCCAAATACGATGTCCGCCACCTCAACTCCAACGACTTCAAGTTCAAAGCCATCGACATGAGCTTCATAATAGAGGCCGACGAGGAAGCTGAGGAACAAGAAAAGACAGAAAAACCCAAGCGCAAGCGTCCGGAAGGAGTCGGGATGCAGTCGGGAAACGGCGGAATGCCACCAGAAAAGCCACAGATGTAGCAGTATGGAAAGCTCCCACATGTTCTGCGTGGCAGACCACAATCTGTTCATCAGGTTCAGCGGCAACCATGATCAAGGCATAGACTTGCTGCCTTCGCTAAGGCCGTTCGCGGTTGATGAAGTGTCAGAAGACGACTTGCTTTTCACGCTTACGGTACATGAAAAGTTGCAACTTGTGCAGGAATACGAGCTGGTCAAGACCTTTGACACAGGCAACGGCGACACCATCGTGCACCGTTTGGGCAATGGCGGCTACCAGTTCATAATAAAAAACCTGCGCGGCGAAAGTTGCTGTCTGCTACAATCCGACGCCGAATTTGCCCGATGCGAGTGCGCAGTCAGAGGCTCACGCACCATGAAACAGTTTGGACTGAACAACGCTCTCATGCTTGTGTTCGCATTTGCAGCCAGCAAGAAGTCCACCATCCTTATACATGCGTCATGCGTAACCCACGGGGACTATGCTTATCCGTTCATTGCCAAGAGCGGAACAGGCAAGAGCACCCATTCAAACCTGTGGATGAACAGTATTGAAGGCACGGAACTCATGAACGATGACAACCCGATAATACGTGTCAACGGGCAGGAAATCACCGTATACGGGTCGCCGTGGAGCGGCAAGACACCGTGCTACCGAAACGTAAAATACCCGCTGGGAGCACTGACAAGGATAGACCGTGCTCCGGAAAACAGTATAGAACGGCTTGCTCCAGTACAGGCCTTTGCCTCAATCCTGCCGGCTTGCTCGTCAATGAAGTGGGATTCAACTATATACAACAACCTGTTGGACACCATAACCACCATCGTGGAAACCGTCCCGATATTCACTTTACATTGTCTTCCCGACAGGGAAGCTGCCATACTATGCCACAAGAGCATATCAAAACAAACAAGATAAGCGTAGCCAACGCCCTACTCATGCCGGAAATACTGGCCATAATCGGCGAAGGACACACCGTGACGCTCCCTCTAAGGGGCTACAGCATGCGCCCGTTTCTTGAGGACAGACGCGACAAGGCATTGCTTTCGGCGGCGGAAAACGTTGCCGTAGGCGATGTGGTTCTTGCGGAAATCTCTCCAAAGAGGTACGTTCTGCACCGGCTTATACGGCTAGATGGGAACAAAGCCATACTGCTCGGCGACGGCAACCTGACCGTGGAACATTGTCAGCGCAGCGACATAAAGGCCAAAGCTCTTGGTTTTTACCGTAAGGGAAGCACCGAACTTGACAGCATAAGCTCGCGCAAATGGCGCATATATTCAGCGGTTTGGACTCGCCTCTACCCCATCCGCCGCTACCTGCTGTTCGCCTATAGACACCTATTCGTGCGGCAGACTGCCATACAATGACCAATATGTAACCAATCAACCAACGTATAACCCATCGAAAGGACAAATATCATGAAGAAAAAGAAAGGTTTTAACCTGCGAAACGTATGCGGTGAGAACATCATCGTAGCCGAAGGCATAGAGAATATCGACTTCAGCAAGATTATAAGCATGAATGAAACGGCCGCTTACCTGTGGAGTTCCATCGGCGACGATACGTTTGACAACGAGAAATTGGTAATGCTGTTGACCGAGGAATATGAAGTGGATACTGAAACAGCACGCAAAGACGTTGCCGCAATGACCGAACAATGGTTGCAGGCTGGCATAATAGACAGATAAGGTAATTTACACCTTTCTGTCCACGTCGCCGCCGTTTATAAACGAAAGCGGAAGAAGGAACTGACTGGACTAAAAGGAATAACGGCTGATTTAATAGAGACAACAGAGAGGAACCGTTAGAACAGCAGACGGAAAATATCAGAGTAACGGACGAAAGCTGTCAGAACAGCAGACGAAGTAACCGGAATTGTAGACAGGCTAATAGGAATAGTCATCGTCCTCTTCATATTCACCTCGGCCGATGGTCAGCTTCCGCAAATCATAGTAGCTCCCATTGTATATGTTGAAGTCTACATAGCCGACAATACCCGGCAACTTGCCACAGTCGGTGTGCTGCCAGAATTTCCATTTTCCCTTGTATTCAACTTTGTCAACATAGTAGTGGGCAATCCAATACGGGTAGTCGTTGAACACAGAGTCGCCCAGATAGGTTGTCTTGAACTTGTAGTAAGTGTAGATTATTGGCTTTACTCCATACTTTTTCTCCACCAACCGCAGCCATGTGAGTACGCTTTGCTTGAAGTCTTCCGGGCTTTGGTCTTTTGCTTTGTGCTCCACATCGAGCACAGGAGGCAGGTCTCCTTTCTCCAAATCAACGTTGCGGATAAAGTGTTCGGCCTGTGCCCTGCCCGTAGAGCGCGTGCTCCAAAAGTGGTAGGCACCACGTATGAAACCGTGTTCACGTGCGTTGTGGAAGTTATCCGTAAAGTTACTGTCTATATTGCTGGCTCCTTCAGTAGCCTTAATCATCACGAAACGCACCGGCCATTTGCCTATTATACCATTGGCGCGTAACTTGTCCCAATCTATCTTTCCCTGATGGTGGCTTATGTCTATGCCGTGTATTTCATAGCCGTCAGGATAGGAAGCGTCACCGTATAGGGCACGCCATCTGAAGCCGAACGGTTCGACAAAAAAGTAGTTGAACACCGCAATATAAATGAGCAAGGCGCACAATCCACCCACCCACCACGCCCATCCAGGAAGGGCGCGGAGCATACGACAAGCGAGCCCCCTCCCATGGGAGGAGGCTCGCTTGCGATGTTTATTTGGCCGACTGCTCAAGATCAAGTGTCTTTGTAGGACGGTCACATACTTCTGATGGACCCCAATACTGTATCGGTCCCGGATAGATGTAGGCCGTTTCCTCTGCCCAACGCTCGCGTTCAGCCGCGAAAGCACGGAACGGTTTGCCATCAAGCTCTACGAGAGCCTTGCGTATAACCGGCTTCATCTCACCATTACGGCGTTCCATGTTCATCATCATCGTAATGGGTACTCCACCTGCAATCCACTCTTCGGCAGGAGCTGTGGTGTTCTTCACGATGGCCATATAGCCGGTTTTGCCATTGGCAATGAGCTGAACGGCACTCGTACCCAAAGCATAGCAATAGTCAGCATCGAAGTTTGAAGGAGCTGCGCAACGACCTTCGTAGCCGAAGAAGTGGTGCTGGGCAGCGAATTTGCCGACATACTTGCCTTCTTTCTTCCACTCTTCGAGCTTAGCTTCGCACATGTCAGAAAGCAACTTCTCTGTTTCGATGAGCGAAACCTGCACGTTTCCGTGAGGGTCACGGTCAAGAGAGAGCTGGCGGGCCACGCCTTCCGGCAGGGTCTCAAAGGTTGCAGCATTCTCAGCCGACAGGTGAGAGAGTATGTATTGACGCTGTGCATCCTTTTCAAGGTTCTTGTAGTCTGCTCCGTGAGCGGCCAACAGGTCGTCAAGCTCGCGGATAAGGCGACCGAGAGCGGGGATAAACTCGATAAGTCCCTCTGGCACGATTACTGTTCCGAAGTTGTTGCCGGCAGCTGCACGCTTTGCGATTACGGAACACAGGTATTCCACAATCTGGTTCAGCGACATGTCCTTTGCCTGAGCTTCTTCAGAAACGAGGCACACGTTGGGCTGGCACTGGAGTGCACACTCCAAAGCTATGTGGCTGGCGCTGCGTCCCATCACCTTGATGAAGTGCCAGTACTTGCGGGCGGAATTGCAGTCGCGCTCTATGTTGCCGATGAGTTCCGAATAGGTCTTTGTGGCTGTATCGAAGCCAAATGAAGTCTCTATCTGTGAGTTCTTCAGGTCACCGTCGATGGTCTTCGGGCAACCTATCACCTGTACGCCATAGTTCTTAGCGGCATAGTATTCAGCCAGTACGCAAGCGTTTGTATTAGAGTCGTCACCGCCTATTATCACGATAGCCTTTATGTCAAGCTCACGAATTATCTCCAGTCCCTTCTCGAACTGCTCCACTTTCTCCAGCTTGGTGCGTCCCGAGCCGATGATGTCAAAGCCGCCCGTGTTGCGATACTCGTCGATAATGTCGGCTGTAAGCTCCTTGTAATTGTGGTCAACAAGTCCGCCAGGACCGAGAATGAAACCGAAAAGGCGGTTGGCAGGATTGAGTTTCTTCAACTGGTCAAACAGTCCCGTTATCACATTGTGTCCGCCGGGAGCCTGACCGCCGCTGAGTATCACGCCGACATTCATCGGCTTGCTGCACTCTTCATCGCCCGGCACAAACTCTATGATGGGCATTCCGTAAGTGTTGGGAAACAGTTTCTTGATTTCTTCCTGGTTGTCTACACTCTGTGTCGGAGCACCCTCCTTCACCTTAACCGACCCTCTGAGAGCCTTAGGCAGCTTTGGCTGGTAAGCCATACGTGCTGCCTGCAACGCACTTTGTTCCATAAAAAGTGATTTATTACTACATTAAATTAAACAATCCTTTACTGTTTTGACTGCAAAAATACTAAAATATGGTCTAAAACAAGAGCCAAACAGAACCAAAATCTGAGCCTTTTAATGTTTTTTCCAATGGGACGGACATCGTGGCAAGGCCTTTTCCACACAGATGTCAATTGCATTCTGAAAAATGCAGTCCTGTACTTTCCCTTCATAAAACCGTCCACGTCAGACACCATCTTCATGTGTTTTTCATTCGCATAATAGCCGTCAATGGTGGGCACAGCCCGAGGCAAATGGGCTAACTTAGATAGGTGCTGCGTCCCGAACGAATCCCGAAGCCATCCCGAACAAAGCCAAAGTCAAGAATTAGAGATTTGGGGAATGACTGTGCCTACTAATATTCAATTATGTTTGCCACACATTATTATAGCGGCAACCTGCTTATCTGTCAGTTCATGTTTATTCACAATCAAAATTTTATTTTCCTACAACTGTAACATATTTATTTGATACTACCAAATAAAATTTGCACCTTTGCACAAATATATAAATATGAATAGAGATACCTTTTCTTCTTTGCTGGTTAAACAGCGAGAAAATAAAAATATTGGTAAAAATGAACTTTGCAGAATGACAGGGTTTACATTTTTGCAGTTGCAGAGAATTGAAAATGCCTCCAATAATTTTAATATGAGTTTGGTATTCCGATACTTAGATTCAGTTGGGGCTTCGTTGAGTCTATGTAATGATCGCCATTCGTACATGTTGCAAGAATACGGAGAATACGCACAATGGTTAACAAATGCCAGAGAAGGTTTGTATTCATTTCGTAAGTTGGCGGAAGCAGCTAACTGTTCATTTTCTGCAATTGTGAATGTTGAACGTGGCAAAACTGTTATCAGTATTGACTCGTTTCTCAAACTTGCCGACACACTCGGCTATACAATTAAAATTGAACTGAAATGAAGGGTATAAACCATCAATACATAGTGCTTCAACAGCCAAAACTAAAAGTAAGGCTGCTTGCAGGAAGCGACACCTGGAATGTTGTCATTGCAGGAGTCCAATACAATGTAACTATATGGATGGAAGCATTGTTCGCCTCATTAATATATGATGCAGACAAAGAGTCCAAAGTGGAAATTGTAAAATATATTAATGCAAGATATGACAAGTATGCAACACCAGTTCATGTAGAGAAGTTCATTGCACAATTCAAAGCAGAGCACCCCGTAGAACTTCTGCAAGCATGTGATTTATCTGACATCCAGCAACTCTACACAGAAAATGATGGGTGCGCAATACCTATATACAAATACGATTGCGCTATTTCCGACAATAATGAAAAAGAACTCATACAACAGATACAAACACGAACTAAAGAAGCATGGCATGAAGTTTATGCTTATTTCTATAAATATCTGGAAGAGTATGGGCAAAGCTATTATCCTAAATTCGGTACAGCAAATGAAGCCGCAATAGTTCAAAATAACTTTCTAAGGATTCATGGACTTCCTGTTTCCATGTGCCACAAGCCAGCATTAACAGCAAAAGAAAAGAAACACAACTTAGCAAAAATATTATTACTGTGGAGCGTTGTGTGTTTTATTGGCTTTTTGCTATGTTTTGACGCTCACACTTTGGATAGTCCAAAAGGCATTGGAATAGTAATGTCTATCGCTGGATTCTTTTCTTGCTTATTGGGGGCGGCATACCAATATAGAAAGCAACATATTGTAACTAAGTGGCTAAGAAATCATCGTATTATATTAGCGTTGATCATATTATGCGCTTGTATTGGTGGTTTCATTTTCTTCAAATGGGTAACATATAAGAACCCGTCACCTTCAGAGCTAAAATATGAAATCGAACCGAAATGAAAGGTATAAACCACAAATATATCATTCTCCAACGCAGAAAGCTCAAAGTCTTTCTGAACTCTGGAAGTGAACCTTGGGAAGCTCCTATAGGCCATAAGTGGTATCAGATAGATGTTTGGTTAGAATCTCTATTTGCCGCTTTAATCTTTGATTATGGGCATTTGAATTACACCGAAGAGATAACTACATATCTGGCAGACCGCTATAATAAAGGCGTTACTCCAGTACATGTGCAGCATTTCATAGAATATTTCAAGGCTTCTCATAAAGTAGAAAAGCTGGACGATTGCTCGTTGAAAGACGTGTTTCTCCTTGGTGATGATATTGACGGCTGTGCTGTGCCAATTTATAAGTATAGCTGCTCCATTACAAAAGAGGACGAACAAATGCTGTTGAAAAAGATTCAAGCGAACCCCAGCACATCGAAGCAAATGCTTATGGACTTCTTCAGTATGCACATGACTCGCTTTAACCAATCATATTACCCGAAGTGGGGTGCTGGAATGGAAGCGAAATACTTGGCAGAGAACTTTCTGACAATGCACGGAATAAGGTTGCAAAATCAAACAAAGAAAGACTGCTCTCATTGGCATAACAATCCATTTATTGTAATAATGAGTGTTTTAATTATAATTGTGGTATTAGCTATAATCGGTTGGCAAATGTTGAAATCTGATAATCTATTTATTGCCTTTATTGGCTATATGTTAATATTTTCGCCAACTTTACTTTTGTTAGATAAATTAGGAATAATAAATATTATCAACAAAGACAAGCGATGATACGCTTACGTCAAAAAGACATAGAACGCCTCGCCATCATCACAGACGGTTCTGTCGATTATCTGACGAAACTCGTTTCCATGAGCCTCATCGACCACAACTATGCGATAGATTTGCTCATTAAATACAGCTACAGGAAACTGAAGGCTGAGAAACAGTACACTTCAGATGATAGAGTCACTGATGCGTGAGTACGGAGCTTCCAAGAGCAAGGTACAGAACGCAATGTACAACAAGCGGTCAAGTGAGCATTACTGTTCGGAATGTATGTGGAAAATTCCAGCTCCTGTATACAAACGGAACAATGGCTTATGCGACTCGTACTTTGCGAAATATATTCAAATTGATATTTAACATCTTAACAAGTAGAAGTAACCATTCAGCAATAGCAAATGGGCAAGTCTCATTCGCTATTGCTGAATGGTT
>CAVAQY010000005.1:0-60082 GCA_963590865.1 Bacteroidaceae bacterium
AACCATTCAGCAATAGCGAATGAGACTTGCCCATTTGCTATTGCTGAATGGTTACGTCATACCGAATTGACCCGAGTCGCCGGAGACGACGGTTTGTCAGAGATTAAGGTGACATTTGTTCCCTTTTGGGAAATTATCCGCGTCTTTTTGATTACTATTTATAGAATAATGTATACCTTTGCGCCCATCAAGAAACACTTATTTTTCACTAAAAAACACAAAAACATGAAGAAATTCGTATTCAAGTCAATGCTCTGCCTGACCTTGGGCGCAGTCACCATGACATCATGTATCGGTTCGTTCGGCCTGTTCAACAAGCTGCTCGCATGGAACAAGAACCTTAGCAACAAGTTTGTCAACGAGCTTGTGTTCATCGTCATATCTCCTGCATATGGCATCTGCTCGCTTGCTGACCTTGTGGTGCTCAACTCGGTAGAGTTCTGGACTGGCAAGAATCCTATAAGCAAGGTGGGTACCACCAAGAACGTTTGGGGTCAGGACGGTCGCCAATATGCCGTGAAGACTCTGAAGAATGGTTATGAGATAACAGAACCCACAGGCGAGAAGACTCTGTTCGTTTATAACAAGAGCGAAAAGAGCTGGTCAATGGAGTCCAACGGCAAGGTTCAGGAACTGTTCCGCTTCAACGAGGACGGCACAGTGCAGGCTTGCCTGCCCAACGGCGAAAAGATGGACGTAGCTCTCAACGAAGGTGGAATGTATCAGCTGCGCATGGCTGTGAACGACGGCACATTCTTCGCTGCAAGATAAGGCACATATGCAACGGCAATACGGCACGGCTGGTTTTCCAAGCCGCCTGATTGCACAACAGAAAATCCCCCGGCGCACCACAAAGATGCACCGGGGGATTTTCCTTATCTGTAGTTTTGGAACATTACTTCTTTGCTCCAATCTCGTCGAGCAGGCGGCTGGCCTTGCCCCATTTGTCCACCATATAGAGCACATAGCGAATGTCTACGCCTATGCAGCGCGCCAGTTTCGAGTCGAAGAAGATGTCACTTGAGAGACTGTCCCAGTTGCCATCAAAAGCCAAACCAATGAGTCTGCCTTTGCCGTCGAACATGGGTGAACCACTGTTTCCGCCCGTTATGTCGTTGTTAGTGAGGAAGCAAAGCTGCATCTTGCCTGTGGTTGAGTCCTGATAGCTGCCGAAATCGTTGGTGGAAAGCAGTTCATGCATGATGGGTTCAGCATAGTAATCCACCACCTTGTCGCCCGTTTTCATCTTCTCTACAATGCTCTCTGCGGTGGTATAATAGCCTGACGGACGGCCATTGAGACTGAATCCGCCCACCTGTCCGTAGCTCAGACGCATGGTAAAGTTGGCATCGCTGTAGTGCGGAAGTTCTTGTTCCATGCGCAGCTTGGCGGCACAGAGATAGCGTTCCTGCAAGTCAATGGAGTCGGCAACGGCTGCGAGCGGAGCCTTGAACTCGCCCAGCATAGCAGTAAGGTCAAGTCCCATCTGCACACCGAGATCTTTGTCGAACGACTTCTTGTTGATATAGATCTTCTCTCCCTTTTTCATCAGCACAGAATTGGCCCAAAGGTAATCCACATACTTGGCATAGTCGCCGCCAAACTGTGTGTCTATGGTCTTGTAGAAGTCAGGCAAATACTTGGAAGGCACGTTTTCACGATAGTTCTTCAGCAGTACTGCATATACCTCCTTATCAGTTGCCTCATCCCAAGAGTCGCTGTTGTCCTCAAACTCCACATACTGCTTCTTCTTTTTATTCTTTGGCCCTTTCACCTCCATACCATTGTGCACTTTCATGGCACGTGTTGCAAGCTCATTGGTGCGGAAGAAAGTCTCGGTGAATACAGTAAGCGGCTTCACTATACCAATGCGCTTGTCGTAAAGACGTTTCAGGAGATTGAAGTCAAGTTGGCCTTTCAGATAGCCCGTCGAGTCGACAAAATGGGCTATTCTTGTCTCAAAAGCAGCCTTTTGGTTTATCAGCCCCACGCTATCTATGCACCTGTTCATACCTATGGAATTCTTCCAGTAGTTGGAACTGTTGGCGTATTTTGAGTCATACTTTATGCGCACAGCTTCACTCGCCCTCATGTGGCGTATCATAACGTCCTGCTTCACACCACGCACCTGTGCCCTCGGTTCGTTTTTCGCATCGCGCCGCTCTCGTATTCCATAAGAAGAGAGATAGCGACTGGTGCTTCCCGGATAGCCAATGGTCATGGAGAAGTCACCCTCCTTATAGCCATCAAGTGATACGGGTGCCCATGAAGCCGGGTGATAAGGTACATTATCCTTGCTATATGCGGCCGGACCGTTAGTCTTTGGGTCAGCATAGATGCGGAACACAGAGAAGTCGCAGGTCTGGCGCGGCCACATCCAGTTGTCGGTCTCACCGCCAAACTTACCCATAGACTTGGGTATGGTGAATACAAGACGCAAGTCGGTGAAATCGCGGTATGTAGCAGCAAAATACTTGTTGCCCTCATAGTAAGGCTTTATTTCCAGTCGGAGCGTTGAATCCTTTGTTTTCACGTCCTTAGACCATGCATTTTCTATTGAATCGAGGAATGTTTCCTGTCTTGAAGGTGACATACTGTTGATGCCCATGCTGTCAAGCTTGGCGGTTATGTCTTTCTGCTCAACCAAGAAACTCACGAACATATCCTCATTGGGCAACTCTTCGGCATAGCTCTTGGCATAGAAACCGTTGAGCATATAGTCGTGTTCCACAGTAGAATGTCTGCGTATGGCATCAAAACCGCAATGGTGATTGGTGAACACGAGTCCGTTGGGCGACACCACAACGCCAGAACAGTAGCCGCTGAAGTTGACCACGGCGTTCTTTATGGCATTGTCACTGTTGTAGAGTCCGTCATACGGCAGCGAGCAGCCCTCGGCCTGCATCTGACTGTAGACTGCCTGTGGAAGGTCGTAGAGCGTCCACATTCCCTCGTCTGCACTGGCTGCGCCCACTGAAAACAGCGCAGCTGCCAGCAAAGTTGCTTTTTTCATTTTGATTCTTTATGTGTTTTTTAATTAATGTTCCTGCGTTTGAAGTATTTTCCCACCACCGGCAGCGAGCCAAGGGGAAAGTCACGCTTCACCAAGTAGGCGGCGAAGACGAGCAACAGTACAGTGTTGACGCACAGAGCCGCCCACAGAGGCAAACTGGAGTTGGCGTAATCCATGCCGAAATAGAGCACTGCGGCCAGCACAACATATGACAGAATGCGGCCTATGGGATAGTTTATGGGATAATGACGCTGGCCCACAAAGTAGCTCGTGAGCATTGCTGTGGCATAACCGGCAAATCCGGCCCAGGCGCAAGCCATATATCCGTAGCGTGGAACGAACACTACGTTGACCGTAATCAGCACTGCGCAGCCTATTCCCGAGAACCATGCACCCCAAATGGTCTTGTCTATCAACTTGTACCAGAATGAAAGGTTGAAGTAAACACCCATCATTATCTCCGCCGCCATCACTATCGGCACCACGCGAAGACCCTCCCAATAGTCGCGACCGATGATGTATTTGAGCAAATCCATATAGCCTATCACCACGAGGAAGGCCATCAGCGTAAAGATAACGAAGTATTTCATGGCCTTGGCATAAGTGTCGCGGTTGTCCTTGTCCTTTGCCTTGCCAAACACAAAAGGTTCGTAGGCATAGCGGAACGCCTGAGTTATCATGGCCATAATCATGGCTATCTTCGACGCAGCACCATATATGCCGAGCTGTTCGTGGGCGTTTGCACCTATATATATATAGGGGAAGAGAATCTTGTCGGCTGTTTGGTTGAGTATACCAGCTATGCCGAGCACCAGTATCGGCCAACTATACGATAGCATACGCCGCAACAAGGTACGGTCAAACACATACTTGAAGCCAGTCAGTTCACGCCAGAAGAGGAACGTGATGGAACCAGTACAGGCCAGATTGATATAGAATGCGTAGCCCACATCAGTCGGTTTCCCGATGAAACCGGGCATTATGACGAAGCAAAAGATGTTTAGCGCAATATTCAGTATGATAAACAGCAGTTTTAGGGCAGCGAATTTAATAGGTCTTTTGCGGTAGCGCAGATAGGCGAAAGGTATGCATTGGAAAGCATCTATGGCCACTGTGACAGCCATAACCCACACATATGAAGGGTGGTCGGCATAGCCCATAAACGACGAAATGGGCGAGATGAACGCCAAGACCAGTGCCACGAATAGCAGCGAAGTAGTGCCTACCGACATCAATATTGTGGAGTAAACCTTCTGTGCATCCTCACCTTCCTTGTTGGCAAAGCGGAAAAAGGTGGTTTCCATGCCGTAGGTGAGCAGCACGAGCAACAATGCCGTATAGGCATACATATTGGTTATCACACCGTAGCCGCCGCTTTCCGCCGACAACTTTGCCGTATAGAGCGGCACGAGCAGGTAATTCAGGAAGCGTCCCACTATGCTGCTCATTCCGTAGATGGCCGTATCTTTGGCCAGAGACTTCAAGTTTGCCATGGTTATGCCGTTACATTATTGGATGGTTTATAATATGGATGCGTTTTCATCCGTCCAAAGTTCAGAAGAACATATAACAGATGGCTATCGCCGCCATCACTCCTGCCAAGTCGGCAAGCAGTCCGCAGGCCACTGCATGACGTGTGTAGCGTATGCCCACACTGCCGAAGTATACCGCAAGGATGTAGAACGTGGTGTCGGTAGAGCCTTGAAACACGCAGCTCAAACGTCCGACAAATGAGTCGGCACCGTATGTGGCCATGGCATCAACCATCATGCCACGCGCCCCACTACCCGAAAGCGGTTTCATAAGAGCCGTGGGTAGTGCGCCCACGAAATCGGAGTTACAGCCCAGTGCATCCACTGTCCATGCCACACCGGCAATAAGCATGTCCATTGCGCCTGAAGCACGGAAAACACCGATTCCAACGAGGATGGCCACAAGGTATGGAATGATGCGCACTGCTGTCGAAAAGCCGTCTTTGGCTCCATCAATAAACGCCTCGTAGACGTTCACTTTCTTTCTCATTCCTGCAACGATGAAGCCCACTATTATCAGCATGAGTAGTATGTTGGCTACGCTTGTACTCACGACGTTCATCACATCCTTGTCCATCTGGCCGAAGCCCCATATCACTGCCGCCACACAGAGACACAGTCCGCCGAGCGTGAGCAGCATAGTGCGGTTCAGCAGATTGATGCGTTGATAGATGCTGGTAACTATTATGCCGGCCAAAGTGGAAAAGAACGTGGCCAGAAGTATAGGTATGAACACGTCTGTGGGCTGTGCCGCACCGAGTTGGGCGCGATACACAAGTATGCTCACCGGAATGATTGTCAGCCCACTCGTGTTGAGCACAAGAAACATAATCATAGGATTGGTGGCCGTGTCCTTCTTGTTGTTGAGCTGTTGGAGCTGTTCCATTGCCTTCAGTCCAAGCGGTGTGGCAGCATTGTCAAGGCCAAGCATATTGGCTGCTATGTTCATGAAAATGCTTCCAGTGACAGGATGACCCTTGGGTATGTCTGGAAACAACCTCACAAACACAGGACTAAGCAGTCGGGCAAGCACATTCACCACTCCTCCACGCTCACCAATCTTCATCACTCCAAGCCACAAAGAAAGCACTCCGGTAAGGCCAAGTGAAATCTCGAAGGCCGTCTTCGAAGAAGAAAACGTGGAGTCAATCATTGCCGGGAACACGCTTACGTCGCCTTGAAATACAAGACGGAACATCGCAATGACGAAAGCGACAACGAAAAACGCTATCCAAATATAATTCAGAACCATCGAAAAGAATGTCTAAAACTGTGCAAAGTTAGCTTAAATGGCAGACAAGGCAAAATAAAATGGCAAGGTTATAGATTGTAAATGACGAGGTTGAAGCATACAAGGCAATGCCTAACCACCACAAGTGCGATGGTTAGCCATTAGGAACGTCGACAGAAAGTGCGGGTTAGTAAATCTTTGAAAGGAATTTCTCCCTGTCCACGATGAACCGCAAGTGGGTACCTTCGCCAATGAGGGTATCACCCTGCGATGCTGACACCTTGAAGTAGAGCTTGCGACCGTCAATCTTTTCGAGCGTGGCCGTAGCCGAAATCTCCGCCCCTATTGGCGAAGGCTTGAGGTGGGACGACTCTATTTGTCCACCCACCGTAGTACTTCCTTCAGGCAACTCGGCGGCTACGGCGAGCATTGCTGCATTTTCCATCAGTGCCATCATGGCCGGAGTGGCAAATACGGGCATGTCTCCCGACCCTAAGGCTATGGCTGTGTTGGTTTCGTTCACTGTTGTTTTGCTTGTGTGTGTCAATCCTGTTTGTAACATGGTTTCTGTTTATTCGGTTACTGAAAAAAATAGCTCATTTGCTGCTCTGTCGCTATTCCAGATCTGCTTCTGACGGTTCGGGAAGAAAGGTCTACACCTCAGTTGCGGACTTGTCGTTCCTCGAAATCTTCTGGTATTCCGACGGAGTCATACCGTTTATCTTGCGGAAAGCGCGTATGAAACTGACGGCATTCGTATAGCCTACTTCCTCATAGACGGCCTGTATAGTCATCCTTTCATAATTGTCGGGGTCGGCAAGCAGCCGGCACGCTTCCCTTATGCGTCGCTCGTTGAGCAGAGTCTTGAAGTTTTTGCCGTATGTTTCGTTGATTATCTGCGACACATACTTTGTGTTTGACCCCACCGCTTCGGCCAGTATGTTCAGACTGAAGTCCGGTTTGGCTATGGTCTTCGTGTCGTCCATCACTTGTATTATCTTTGTCAACAGAGTCTTCATCTGTTCGTTTTCCATACCCGATTGGCTTATTTGAGTGCTTTCAGCCGTATTTTCGACGGTTTTATCGGTAAGCAACCGTCCCAGCAACCGCTCGTTTTTGGTCTCCTGTAGTTGCAGTTCGCGCGTCTTTTGCAACAGGGTACTGTGGGCAAAGCGCAGCTTCCGGTTGTTGCGTAGCAGCAGAAACGAAAGCAAAACGAGCAGCAGGAGCAACAGAGATATGACGACGATGGCGAGAGTCTGACGGGTTATCACACCGTTGAGCGAGGCTATGTGCTCGTCGGTCTGGCGCATCTCATAGTCGCGCAGTTCGTTGTCTGCCGAAAAGATTGTGCTTCGGTTGAAGATGGTGTCGGAAAGCGACAGGCAAAGTCCCCGGTAGCGTTCCTCTTCCTGTTTGTTGCCGATGGCCTCGTTGGCGTTCCACAACAGCTGATAGACACTTATCAGCAAGTCGAACGCCCGTTGACGTTTCGCAGCAGGCTCGCATATCTTGGCATACTCAATGGCTTTGGCGTAATCACCCCGTTTCATATATATATCACCCAGCTCACAGTATTGGAAAAGGGAGTACTCTTCGTTCAATTTGTTGTCCTTGGCATATTGCAAAGCACGCTCATGGTGAACGATAGCCGAGGCGGTGTCTCCTTCTGCCATGGCCAACCGTGCTCTATTATATATAAGGTAGTACCTGTCGGTGCCCTTGGCAATGTGTTGTCGCTCGAGCAGTTTGAAGTAGCGACGCGCGTTTCCCAAGTCGTTGAGTTTGCAGTAGTTGGCCACAATATTAGTCAGAAAGCTGACCTGTATGGCCGTGTCGTTGTGGGCGATAGCCATATTGTAGCCCTTCAGGAGATAGTTCAGACTGCGCTTGTGGTCGTTCAGGTTGTAATAGACATTGCCTATATATCCCGTACTGGCCACCATGGTGCTGTAGTCACCCTCCTTTTCAGCCGTTTCAAGGCTTTTGACAAAGCACTTCAAGGCTTTCGGGAAGTCGTCACTCTCGGCATAGTTGAGTCCTTCCAACAAAAGTTCGCGTCCTGTCGTGGCAGCCTGAGCTGTCACGACAAGGAAAACGGCGATTAATATATGAAAACTTCTCAACCTCATTCACGAATATTTTGCAATGCAAAAATAGCGTTTTTCTTTCAAAAGTACAGGAAAACAACAAGGAAACTACCTAAAAAGCTAACATTTCTTGAATTGTAATAAACTTCCAAGCGGCAATATGACACCGTATCGCAGATGTTTCTTACTTTTGCAAAAGCAACATAAATTTGCAGTAGCAACATATAAAAGAGGATAGCGTATGCGAAAAGTTTTACTTTTGTTTTCATTTCTTTGTATCAATTCGATTTCTGGCAATGCGCAAACGGATTACAAGGTAAGTACAGACGTGCAGAAGAAGAAAGTTCTTCTGGAGGAGTTTACCGGTATACACTGCGGCAATTGTCCCGACGGGCACAAGATGGCGCGCATATTGCTCAACGCCCTGCCCGGCCAGTCGTATGTTGTCAGCATCCATGCCGGCAACTACAGTGTGCCTTCACAGGGAGAGCCGGACTACAGAACGCCAGAAGGCAACAGCGTTTCCGAATTTCTGAACTCGGAGGCGGCAGGCTATCCGTGTGGATCGCTTAACCGCAGCAAACTCTATGATGACTCTCATTATTTCATTCCACGTTCCTACTGGACGGCCTACGGAGAGTATATCAATAAGCAGGACGCACCGGTGAACCTCTATATGGAGAGCACCTACGACGGCAATACGGGCAAGCTGACCGTACACGTTGAGGGTTACTACACGTCTGACGCGCCAGAAGGCACCCAGACTCTGAGCTTGTTGTGGACGCAGGACGACATCATAGGTCCGCAAAACGGCGGCGGCATGGGCGACCAATATGTGCACGAACATATGCTTCGCGACTATATCACTCCCGTTTGGGGCGATACCGTAAGCGTCACACAGGCCAAGAAGGGACAGTACTTTACCAAAGACTATGTCTACGACCTGCCTGACTCTGTGGGTCCGGTCAAGGTTAAGCCGGAAGATGTCACCGTCATAGCCTTCGTAATCACCGACAAGGCTGACGTGGAGAACGTGGAAGGCGGCAAGCCGACGTACATTAACTACAACGAAACGGAGTCGGCAACGCTACAGTCGCCCGACATAACCATAGGAACACGCTACGGCTACAACTTCTTTGAGGCTTATCTGAAGAACACTTCAGGCAAGAAACTCACCTCGGCCACTTTTGATGTGACTGTGAACGGACAGACGGAGACTCACACCGTGGAGTGCGACATAGACCAGTTCAGCAAGGGTGCAATAACAATACCTGCTACAATGTCGTATGCTGACAAGGGAAAGACAAAGTACAGCATCGTCCTGACGCAGCTCAACGGCAAGGATGTGGAGCGCGACACGCTTAGCGGTGGTTTCCAGAAGCCCGCCGTAGCGTCGGAAACTGTCAATATCCAGTTCCTCACCGATGCGTGTGCGTCGCAAAACCGTTTCCTTCTGAAAGACGCCGACGGCAATATCGTTAAGGAATACGGCCCATACGAAGACGGCAAGGTGGCTACTTACGATGAGACGGCTACCCTGGAAGACGGCAAGACATACTGCATTGAGGTGCTTGACTCCTACGGAGACGGTTTGCTGGAAGACGGCAAAGGCGGCCTGATTGTACACAGCGGCAACGGAAAGCTGATAGACCAGTTCTACTCAATCAACGCTTTCGGTGTGCGTTCCTTCTTCACTGCCGATTTTTCAACGGGTATCACCAGCATTGAAACCGACGATTCGGTTTCCGCACAGACAGTCTATACCATAGACGGACGCAAGGTCAGCAACGCTAAGGTGCACGGTTTTTATATATTAAAAAGCAAGGACGGCAAGAACAAGATAACAATAAAATAACAAAGAGCATAGGAGAAAAACTTATGAAGAAAGCATTACTCAGTATGGCTGTAGCCCTTTTGATGGGCTCACCCGCAATGGCCCAATGGTCAACCGACTTTGCGGAGAACAACAAGATGAATCCCGAAGGTATGGCCAACTACGGTTATGAGATAAAGACCAACGACAACGGGGTGACATACGTATTCATGCAGATACCCAGACAAGGCACTATCAGCATGCGTCTGCAGATTCTCGACAAGGAGGGTGTGAAGCTGATGCCCGACACGGCAATGGTTTTGTCAAACGAGAAGAACATCTCTTACACAAAAGTGAACCAGCACCTGATGGTGGACAGGGAAGGCAACGCCGTAATAGTGGTGTCTGACTACCGCACAGGCTATGAGGGCTACACTGCCTATAAGGTGGACGAGAAGGGAAACGTGCTGTGGAGCAAGCAGCTTGGCACTCCGTCAGAAAAGCTTGATGTGGCATATATGAATATGGCAAGCTCCGACGACGGTGGCTATGTGTTCGCCTACGTGGCATATGATGTGACAAACAACTTCGGCAACACGTATATCGAAAAGCTGAAGTCTGACGGTACCGAGGCTTGGGACGACGTGGTTACTATCACCGACAAATCGGCGAGCTGCAACGTTCTGGGCATTGTTGACGCAGGATTTTCGCAGACAATGATTATGTATGCCAAGGGTTCCAACAGCGACCTTATGGTAAGGCTCATTGACTTCGACGGTTCATCGGTGTGGGAAGAAGATGTGCCCGTGTTCAAGGGTGGCTTCAACACCGGAGTACCTGTGTGGGTGCAGACGGGTACGAGCGAAGCACCTGAGAACGGCATGTTCGTATTTTGGATGGACGCTAACGAAGAGAGCGTAGGCTATGAGAACCGCATTTCATACATATTGACTGACGGAACTTACGGTTTCTCTACGGGCGACGAAGGCACCATTATAAGCCACGACACCGACAACTCGCGCGAAGTTCCCTCTGTGTATTACGACGAGAATGAAAAGATGATATATTTCGCATACCGTGTGTTCAACCAGGCTCACCAGAGTTATCAAGGCATCTATATGCAGAAAATGTCGCTCGACGGCGAACTTCTGTGGGGTGCCAACGGTAAGGCAGTCGTTCCAATACAGAATACCGATTCATATTCTTACGCCAGCGTGCAGGGCGCAGGCGAGGGAAAGATTGCCGTATTCTACATGAAGAACGAGGGTGCCACCGATAACTCCAACGTCAATTCCTACATGGTCATCTATGATAAGGACGGCAATATGGTGCAGGACACCGTGAATGTGTCACGTGCGATTTGCACAAAATATAATCTTGAATCATCGCCTCTGATTGACGGACAGTACTACCTTCTGAATTGGGAGCAGGAGACAGGCGAGGGTGTCTATCCGATTAATGACATCATGATACAGCGCGTGTTCCTCAATGGCAGCGCAACTGGCATAAAGAACGTGACCGACGGCGAGAACAACTCTAAGGTCGTACGCTCGGAATACTTCACTCTTGACGGCCAGCGCATCGAGAAAGCCGCCAAGGGCATAGCCATTGAGCGCAGCGTGTACAGTGACGGTACAGTGAAGACGCAGAAGATAATGAACCGCTAACAACGGTTAATCCATGCCGACGGCTTCGGCTATGCGGCATTTCATCCACGCTGTTGGAGAGACCAGCGTTTGTTTCATGGTCTCTCCAACGGCGATACAACACAAACACAACAGCGATTGAATACATATTATTATAATAGGAACTAAATGATGAAGCTTATGAAGAAAAGATTTGTTTCGTTGGTAGTTTCGCTCGCTTGCCTGTCGGCTGTTTCGGCGCAAGTGACGCAGAGCTACGACACGAAGGTCGTGACCGATGGTACTTATACCCCCATTACGGACGGTACGGTCGTGACTCTTACATCCGAAAGCATCGATTTCGGCAACGTCACCTACACCAATGGCGATAAGGAAAACACGAAGCAGTTTACTGACCAGGGCTACCCTATCGGCTTTGACTTCAAGTTTAACAACAAGTTGATGAACCAGTTTGCCATATCTGCCCACGGCTTTATCGTGCTTGGCAAGGACTCGGTCACTTCTTCTGTTCCCGACCCTTTCCAAATACTTACCAGCAAGGCAGACGACAACCTGATAGGTATGTTCTACAGAAGTGCGGTTGGACGCATCCCCACTACCGAGATAAGTTACAAGATCACGGGTGAGGCATCAAACCGCGAGCTGATTGTGCAGTTCAAGGACTTGCAGTTGTGTGTCGATGGATGGTCGGGAATCGCAGTGCGCGACACCGTCCAGTTCCAGATACACCTCCACGAAGCCACAGGACAGGTGGAGATGGTGTTCAACGGATTTGAACCGAGCGCAACCACTGCCGATGAATTAAACTGGAACGATTCCTTCAAGATTGGCATACGCGGCAAGTATGGCGACCTGCTCACTAAGGACGGAAGCTTCACAAGCGATGCTTTTGCAGTAAAGGATGCAAGCATAAGCTGGAGGAGTACCAGTTTCCCAACCGATGGACTCACCTATCAGTTTGACGCACCAGAAGACTGCGCAGCTCCAAGCACACAGCCCACAGAGTTGACGCTTGCCACCACAACCCTCGGAGTGTCTGGTTCGTTCACGGCTACTGACGTTGCCGACCACTATCTCGTGCTGATAAGCAAGGCCAATGCGCTTGCCACACTTCCCGAAGCAGGCAAGACCTATGCCGAAGGCGACTCTATTGGCGACGCACGCGTACTTTCCTACAGCGAGAGCACCGAATTTGAGAGCGGAGACATTCTCGAAGGCGCAAGCAGCTACTACGTTTATGTGCTTGGAGCCAACTCATTCTGTTTCTACGGACCCAAGTACAACACCACCGAGCCGTTGACTTCAGCCCTGACCACCAAGCCTCTGGCTCCGTCTTCTGTGGTTTTCGCAGACAAAGACTCTACAACCATGACGCTTGACGTGGCGGCTAACGCTGCCGGCGATGACATTCTGATAGCCTATACTACCGAACACAAGAAGAACGACTGGAACGAAGACCTGCCCGGCGGTACCTTCGGCACTCCCGAAGGCAACTATGAAGTGGGCGCAACCATCGATGGCGGCGGCACCGTGGCTTACGTAGGCGAGGCAAAGGACGGCATCACCGTGACCGGACTCACCCCCGGCCTGCTCTACCACTTCGCCGTTTGGAGCCGCAATGCAGCCGGCAACTACTCAAGTGTGACCGTGGAAGCATCGGCCAGTGCCGCAGCTACGTTGCCTTGGAAGGTTGATCTTGACAACTATGCCATGTATGCTACTCCCGAAGGCTGGAACACAAACGGCACTTGGACAATACAGGAGGATGCCGACTACAACAAATATATTTCCGGCAAAATAAACAGCGTTGACACCAAGGGTACGGTTGTGTGGCTTGAAACTCCCGATGTATATCTCGGTGAAGGTTCCAACCGCATGATCTTCGACCTGCTCTTGTACAACTGGGCACGCTTCGGCAACACTGTATATACATTGGATAACGCCGATACCGTTGCCGTGCAGGTGACAACCGACGGTGTCAACTACACTCCCGTGGCCACCTACACAAAGGAGAATCCCATTGAGTTTGTTTCTGCTGACGATGCCCTGACCATACGCACGCCGTTCCTTGAGGCTGCCGGCAAGAAAGCCCGTCTGCGTCTGTACATGCGCCTCTGCGGCACACCTACAATAGCAGTCTCCAACATAACGATTGAGGAGAAGAAGGCGTGCGACTACCCAATAGATGTAACCGTAGCCGACAGCACAATCGTTGGCGACGAGGCCGTCGTAACATGGACTCCGCAGGGCGAGGAAGACGCTTGGGACTTGCGCTACAAGAAGACTGACGATGAGGAATGGAGCAATCCTGTCACTGTTCGCGAGAAGAAATACACAATAAGCGGTCTCGACGGACTCACATCCTACGACGTTCAGGTGCGTGCCCGCTGCTCCGCAGCAAGCCAGAGCGACTGGTCTGACGTTGCGACATTCACCAGCGGACTCTCCATTCCGTTCAACATGGTGTTTGCCGAGCAGAGTTCTCTCTCTTCAGCATGGCAAATCAAGACCGGAGCCATCGGCTCTGACCTGACTGACGGCGAGGCTTGGACATTCCAGTCAAGCCCGTGGCGCGGTACAAGCATGTCTTACACCACATACAATGCTACTGTTGACGACTGGCTCTTGACCCCTGTGCTCAATCTGGGCGATGAGAACATCAACTACGACGTGAAATTAGCAATAACCACGAACTATACAGCAAGTGAGGATTGCGACGGAACGATACAGCTTCTCGTTGTGAAAGACGGTGAAACGACTTCGGCAGACAACGTTGTGTACACCATGAAGGCATCTGAAGTGCCCGATTCTTACGAGTCTAAGACCTACACCGTGCCTGTCAAGGGCTACACCGGCAAGGTTCGCCTTGCGCTCTACACCCACGCCACTGTTGGCGAAATGCCTTCAATAAAGCTCGACACGCTTGGTGTTGACTACTCTTGCGTTAACGACATCGAGGCCACGGTAGACACTGTAGGCGAAGACACGATACACATGTCGTGGACAAGCGGTGCAGAAGAGTGGTATGTGTTCGTTCGTGAGGCCGGACAGAGCACACGCAACTTCACCACATACACCAAGCCCGAGCTTGGCCTGAGCGGTCTGAAGCACCACACCACCTATGAAATCGGTCTGACCAAGGCTTGCGAAGTTGGCGACACCGCCAAGGTTAAGATTGTGGAAATTACCACACTCGGCGAGCTTTGCAAGGAAGTGACCGACATTAACGTGACTCCAAGCAAGTATTCTGCCAAGATAGAGTGGACTGGTGAGGCTTCTGCCTACAACGTACGCTACCGCGCAAAGAGCGAAACTCCGGCAGAATGGAACAAGGAGCAGGTGACCACCACGTCTATTGAGATAAGCGGACTGGAGAATAACACCGAGTATGAGTACGCCATTCAGGCACAGTGCAGCAAGTCGGAGAGCGACACCAGTGCGTTCACGCCCGTTGCCACATTCACTACTCTGCCCGAAACCTGCCAGATGCCTGACAGTGTGACCGCGGTTCCGTCTTACAACAAGGCCACTGTAACCTTCAATAGCGAGGCCGACAAGTTTGAAGTGGCCTACCGCAAGGCTTCAGACGATGCTTGGACATCGAGCATAGAGGCTTCCGCATCTGCCGACAACAAGCACTCTGTTGAAATTGAAGGTCTCGTTGCCGAGACTGCCTACAAGGTTCGCGTACGTGCAATCTGCGCTGAGGGTGACTCAAGCCGCTGGACTGCATCTGCCGACTTCACCACTCAGCCCGAACCGGAGTGCATTACTCCTACGGAACTGACCGTGAGCGACATCACTGACAACTCGGCTGTACTGTCTTGGAAGGCCGATGAGAGCAACCTGACTTGGAACTTGCGCTACCGTGAGAGCACCGTTCAGGAGTGGACCGAGAAGACCGAACTCACCGAAACGACCTACAACCTGACCGAACTTAAGGCCAACACAGCCTACATTTGGACTGTAATGGCTACCTGCGAGGCCGAGCGTACAAGTAAGTGGGCTACCCAGAACAGGTTCACTACGGCTGAACCCTCTGGCATAGACAACATCGGCATCGGTTCTATCGGAGTATTTGTCAAGGGCAATGTGCTAAACGTCATCAATCCGGAGGGCGGTGTGATAAAGAACATCACCGTCTACACTACCGACGGACGCACGGTTGCAGCTTCGGAAGTGAATACTGCCGAGAACGTGTTCATGCCGCTGTCTGTACACGGTCCTGTCATCATAAAGGTGAACGGCCAGAAGCAGACCAAGACACTGCGTGCCGTGATAAAGTAATCTTGTAAAAAAGACCAATTCCCTAATGTCGGGGAGGAGAGAGCCGCAAAGGCTTCTTTCCTCCCCGATTTGTTTGTGCGGCAGAAGATAAGCAATGTTGAAGTGACTCTGCATTGCGTGTTTTTAAGTAATTTTGCACCACATAAAAACAAGAACAGGAATAATGGCACTTATAAAGTCAATAAAGGGACTTGTTCCTAAGTGGGGCAAGGACTGTTATTTCAGCGAGAACGCCACAATAGTTGGCGAAGTTACAATGGGCGACAACTGCTCTGTATGGTTCAACGCCGTGGTTCGCGGCGACGTTGCACCCATCACGATGGGCAACGCCGTCAACGTGCAGGACGGAGCGTGCATACACGTGACCAACACCACGGGTCCTGTGCACATAGGCAACAACGTTTCCATAGGGCACAACGCCACCGTTCATGCCTGTACCATACGCGACGGTGCGCTGGTGGGCATGGGAGCCACGCTGCTCGACGGTTGCGATGTGGGCGAAGGGGCTATCGTGGCCGCCGGAGCACTCGTTTTGCAAGGCACCAAGATGGGAGAACACGAAATATGGGGCGGCGTTCCGGCCAAGTTCATCAAGAAGACGCGTCCCGACCAGGCCGAGAGCTTCGCCGCACACTATGTGGAGTACTCGAAATGGTATCTTGAGGAGATGTAAACGGGAGGCGGATAATCTTTCTGTAAACTCCCCATCATCCGTACTCTAAGAAGGATTTTCTTCCGCTCCGAATCCCGAACGGATCCCGAAGACATCCCGAAGGCGACAATCCTCCCAGAAAGGCAAAGCATCATGACACCCACGATTGACTATCTTCGCACGCAATTCATAGCGTTCAACGCCCGCTACTTCGGTGGAGAACTGCCCGAACCGCAGTTCAAGATAAACTGTGCGCGCACGTTGTTGGGGCGGTTCAGCTGCCGCAAGGTGCGCCAAGGGCTGCTCGGACTGCGCCATTCCGAGGAATATGCCATCGCGATAAGCCGGTTCTATGACCTAAACGAACGCGACGTGCAGACGGTACTGCTGCATGAGATGATCCACTTCCACATCTGTTTCCACCACATGACCGACACATCGTCACACGGTGTGTTGTTCCGGCGCGAGATGGAGCGCATCAACGCCGACGGATGGAACATATCCGTGCGCACAAGCACCAAGGGATGGAAGATAAATGATGGTGGAAGACGCCGGACGAAACGGTTTGTGGTGGCTTTGACAACGTCCGACGGATGTTATTTCACAGCAATCCAACGCCCGTATATAAAGGTTTTAGATAGGGAAATGCTCAGGGTTAGCGGACTGGAACGTTGGGAATGGTATTTCACCGACGACGAGTTTTTCATTCAGTTTCCCCTTGTACGCTCCCTGCGCTTCCGCCGGGTGTCTGCCGAAGAGTTTGATGCGGTGTGCAAGCGCATGAGGGACAAGGGCGAAAGGCTGCGGTAGACTTCCATTCGCAAAAAACAAAAAAAGCAAGTCTCCGAAGCGTCGTTTTGCATTGACGCCGCAGAGACTTGCTGTGTGTATTTCAGAGTGTTTCGGACTTTCCGATATTTTACTTCACGCTGCTGTAGTCAGCATTTTGCGGATCGAAGTTGGTCCATCCGTCAAGCCAGGTGTCGCCGGCGGAGAAAGCACCGATGTAGTTTACTGTAGTGAAGCCGCTGAGTCCGGCAAACGAGGCTGCTGTGAGCACGGGACTTCCTGCCTCGGGCATGAACGGAACGGTTATTCCCTTGGCTGTGGTCAGCATAAGGTCGCTCTTCTTTTCGAAGTATTTGTTGCCCGGCTGTGCAAGGAAGAATGTGTGCGAGTAAGACTGCTGGGTTGAGTCGCGCTGGATTGCACGCTTTCCGTCAGTACCTGCCACATAGGTGCAGAGAATGTCGGAGTACTCCTTGTTGGCGTCGGTACCGACAGCGTCCATGTTGGCGAACCACACGTTCTGCAGTTTGATGTTGCCTGCCTTGGCCTCTTCAACAGTATTGCCCTTCTCGCCGTCGAGGATAAGACCGATTGGCCAGTCCATAGCGATTGAGTTTACACAGTTGAGTTTGGAAGCACGGCGTATCTGCATTGCACTCTGGAACTTGCCGAGAGCCGATCCGTTGTTGGGATAGTAGTTGTCGGAGGTGTTGTTGCCGGCGGTGATGTACTTGTCGTTGTTTACGAAGTTGTTGTCATACTTCGGGCCAATGAACGTGATGTTTGAGAAGGTACAGCTGGTCACAGGTGTTGCGCTGGCAGTACCTCCGGCGTTGTTGTCGCTCTCGAAACCGTTGCTCTGCGAGGTATCCGCAATTCTGGAGTCGCGCAATGCGAGTCCGAACTGAACGTTTCCGCTGAAGCCGTTGTCGGTATCGAAGTCATCGTCCCATCCCTTGTAGGCAATGAGGTGGTCGCAGTTTACAGTACCGCCGAACCATTCGAACGAGTCATCATTGGAGAAAGAAACCTGAACATGGTCAACCTTTGTACCGGTACCTACAGAACCCAATGTCAGACCGTTGATTTCCTTGTCTTTTTCATAAGGATAGCCAGCGAACTCAATGCGCACGTAGCTCAGCACACCAGAGTTGTCGGCAGCATCGGTGCCACCGTGCTTTGTGCGGGGGCCACCCTCAATCTGCTGTCCGAGCACACCATTGTTGTTGGGGGCTTTTCCGCAGAGGATTACTCCACCCCAGTCACCAGGTCTGCGCTCGCCTGCGGCCTTTGTAGAAGTGAACACGATGGGGCTTGTCTGTGAACCCTGGGCTATCAGTTTGCCACCCGGTTCTGCAATGATTGAAGACTTGGCTACGCCCTTGATTACTGTGCCCGGCTCAATGGTAAGCTCTGCACCGTCGGCAATGTATATCCAGCCTCTCAATGTATAGATTCCCTTCTTCAGAGTCTGCTTGCCAGTGAAAGTGAACTCGTCAGCTCCACTGCCTATATAAGTTCCGTTGGTGTTTTCAGCACCGTTTTCGCTGAAAAGTACCTGCGTACCCGTTGTAGCCAATTCGGCAGGTGCGCCGTCTCCTCCATTGCTTCCATTGTTGTCATCCTTGCTGCAGGCGGTAAGTCCGGCTGCAAGCACCAGCGCTCCCATGAGCGCCAAACTGTTTCTTCTTTTCATAAATTTTGTTTGTTTTTGATTTTTGTGCAACGACTTTCGCCGCCACACGTTATGTTTATTGTTATTATTCTGGAGTTAGAACTGATAGGTTGCCGACAGTCCGAAGTTGCGTCCGGGCTTGTATTCGCGGGTTATCTGCTCCACTTCTCGGTGTGAGCCGTCGCTATAGTACACATCGGCGAACTGCTTGTAGCACACTTTCTCGCCAAGTATGTCGCGGATGTTGGCCTTCACCTCCAGGTGTCCGTCAAAGAACTTCTTTGAAATGGACAGGTCGAGCGAGTTACGGGGCATCTCATAGCTGTCGGGAACGCGTGCATTGTCTTCACTGCCCGTGCTTCCTTCACTGCGGCCTACGCCTATCAGACGCTTGCCTATGCGGTTGTAGAGCAGTGCGACGTTGAGCTGTGCCTTGTCGTTGCGGTAAAACAGTCCGCCGTTAATCAGGTATGGCGACTGTCCCTGCATGGGTCTGTCGTCGTGGCGCGAGCCATCGGCGAACTTCACGCGGCTGTGTATCAACGCTCCGTTGAACGACAGGCTGAAGTCAGGCAGACCGATGAAATCGAGTGTTTTGCGCACATCAAGCTCCAAACCGATGTTGTTGGCACTCTCGGCGTTCTCGTAAGAGTATATTAGGTCGGTACCTCCACTGACGGTGTAGGTCCACTCGATGGGATTGTCGAAGTGCTTGAAGAAGCCCGCAAGGGTTATCTGCTCGCCGCGCGAGGGATAGAACTCGTAGCGCAGGTCAAGGTTGTGTATGTAGCAGGGCTTGAGCGAAGCGTTACCCATCACGCTTGAGGCAAGGTCGAAGTCGTAGTAGACCGAAGGAGACACCTCGCGGAACTCGGGACGGTTGACCGATTTGCCGTAGGAGAACCTAAGCTGGTGGGCTTCGTTGAAACGGTAGGTGGTGTTGAGCGACGGGAAGAGGTCGCTGTTGCGGTAGAATGTGCTCTTGTGGCTTTCCACGTCATCGCGAAGATTGGAGATAAGCTCCATCTGGTTGAACTCGAAACGCACTCCTGCATAAACGCTGAGCTTGCCCAACGGAAGCGATGCTGCCAGATAACCGGCACCGAGTGTGTTGTTGCCACTGTAGTTGTTGCGGCGGTGAGGCTCGTCAAGAAGATAGAGTCCGCCTTCGCCGAAATAGCTTTCATTTGACAGCAGTTCGCACATGTCCATTGTGCGGAAGTCAGAGGGCAGAAGTCCTATGTTGCAGGGTTCCCAGTTGTAGAAGAGGTCGCGGGTTACGTATTCGCGGGTACGGTATTCTCCGTAGGCTCCGACCTTCAATGTCGGTTCAAACGAACCAAAGGCAAAGGAGTGAGCCTCGTTCACGTTGGCCGAGAAGATGTGTTCGTCCAGCTGGGTGAACTCGCGGTTGATGTCGTTGCCAGTAGTAAGCTGCATTGACCCGTCGGAAGTCTGCGAGTTGTCAAGACGATAGCGTCGGCGGTCGGGCAGATAGCGGTTGGCATAGGAGTAGCTTCCGCCCCACTCCACCTTGTCTGACGGCAATGTGTGGCGACCGGTGAGCTGCACATTGTATGTTGTGCGGCTGCGGTAGTAGTATTCAGCACTCTGTTCGTCGTCCGACTGGGCGTTGAAGCCTGTTCGCCATGTGTAGCGGTCGGTGGCAAGCTGGTTGAAAATGTTCTTCAGCTCATAGCGGCTGTTGCCTCCCTTAGAAAGAAATGTGAGATTGAGCAATGCGCCAAGGCGGACGTTGTTGTTGTACTGGTCGTCGATGGAGTGGCGCAGATAGTTGCTCTGGTCGTGGGTCACATCGTACACGTCAAACAGGTTGTTGAGCATGCCTGTGTAGGCACGGTATTCGTTGGTGTAGTTCAATGCGCCTATCAAGCCCAGCTTGTGGCCGCCAAGAGTCCACCTGTGGGCAAACTCCGCTCCCAGTTTCAGGTCGCCAAAGGGCTTCATGCTCTTCACGCGCCAGTCGTTGTTGAAGCCGTTGTTGAGCAAGTTAACGCTCTTCGTGGCTGAAAGCGATTGCAGAGAGCCGTTTATGCCACCCTGAAGACTGCGCATACCGTTGTCGAAACCGAGGAAGTCAGTACCGCTACCCTTTGCATAGAGGAAGTTTGAAAACGATGTTGCATCGTTCCAGTTGCCGCCCACAGTCACCGAGAAATGGTTTTCCGAGGGAATGTCCTTGGTGTTAATCTGTATAAAACCTCCACTGAAGTCTGCGGGATACTCCGGAGCCGGCGACTTGACTATAACGAGGTTGTCTATCTGTCCGCTGGGGATTATGTCGAACGAGAAGGCGCGCGAGTCGGCCTCACTGCTGGGCACAGCTCCTCCGTTTATCCACACGTTGTTGTAACGTTGCGACAAACCACGCACCATGACAAACTTGTCGTCTATGAGGCTCACGCCCGGTACGCGGCGTATCACCTCGCTGGCATTGTTGTCCTGTGTTCGTTTGATTTCCTGTGCGGAAATGTTGCTCACTATCATTTCGCTCTTCTTGGCCTCCATTATCATGGCAGCCTCGGTGGTGCGGCGCACCATTCCTGTCACCGTTACCTCACCGAGCTTCTGCTCATCGGGCTGCATGGCAATGACAAGCGTGTCGCGAGACGATTGGCTCTGCGGTTGCACACCGTCTTTCTCAACCGACTGATACGACACATACTTGACCGTAAGTCTATATTTCCTTTTCCTGTCCAGTCCGTTTATGACGAAGTTTCCCTCCATGTCGGTCACGACACCACGACCGTCAGCCAACTGGACTGTGGCTCCGATAAGGGCTTCGTTAGTAACCTTGTCCACCACACGTCCACGAATGTCGGCGCAAAACGCAACCGTTGTGGCGACAAAAAGCAGCACCGTCGCTGCAAACATCCTTTTGTAATCCTTCATTAACATGTCTTTCGTTTACGGCAGCAAAATTAGATGCATGACTTTTCAAGACCGTTTCGCCTGTGTTAAGAGTGCCGCAAAGACTGTTAAGATGATGTTACAGCGGTACAAATATTTGGTTTTCTACGTGTTTCACAAGCCTGACGAAACACCCGCAAAGACATATAAAGAGAAAGTCCGCAAAATCTTTCGGCTTACGGACCTGTATGTTTCAACGTTTTGTCTCGCTGCCCAGCATGAGTGGCGCATGCGCTCAGAGTGCGTGTCTCAGCAAACGGAGCATCATAGATTTTCTGTCTCAACTCAACAGGAATGGACAACGGAATGTATGAAAATGACGCTGTGGCAAAAGGCACTTCAAACAATGAAATCCTCAATATAGCATATTGACATCCACAATACGGCATATTGACAAATCAACATATTCAGTAGCCTAAAAACGAAGCGACTTATGCCATTCTACAAGAAATCGCACAACGGGCAGCAAAAAGGATAAAACGGCCACAGGCGGAACGGTCGGACAGCGGCTAAATACCTATATCAGCAAGTATTCTCTCTGTTGCTCCGGTGCAGCTTTCCACAAACTTCCCGGCATCATGGCCGCACTGTTCCTGCCATTTTGCGTCGGTAGAGAAGCGCAACATGAGTGAAGAGAAGTCCTCTGCCGACGTGATTTCAAAGCCTCCACCCTTTTCAATAAGGCCGCGCGCCTCGGCAAAGTGGCCATTGTTGGGGCCGAAAACAACGGGGATGCCCCATACGGCCGCCTCAAGCACATTGTGTATGCCTACGCCAAAACCTCCGCCGACATAGGCCACACGGCCATAGCGATAGGCACTTGACAGCAAACCGTAGCAATCTATGATGAGGCAGTCGGCTTCGGCAGCCTCTTCGGGAGTGGTCCGGGTGTATCTCACCACCTTGCCTTTCACCTTTGAAAGTATCTGGCGTATGTGGTCTTCGCCTATTACGTGAGGCGCAAGTATGACCTTCCACCCCTTGCAGTTGTTGAAATATGGTGCGATGATGTCCTCATCGGGCTGCCAACTGCTGCCTGCAACGAACACGTTTGCGCCCTTTGCAAAGCTCTCAATGACAGGAAGACACTTGGCCTGTGCCTTGATTTGCAGCACACGGTCGAAGCGAGTGTCGCCCGAAACCGTCACGTCCTTTATTCCGATACCGACCAAAAGTTCCCTGCTCTGCTCGTTCTGCACATAGAAGTGGGTGAAACAGCGCAGCACCTTGGCGTAGTCGTGGGCATACCAGCGGAAGAAAATCTGGTCAGGACGGAAGATACTCGACACGCTGTAGGCCGGAATGCCACGGTGTTTGAGTATGTGGAGGTAGTTATACCAGAACTCGTACTTGATGAAAAAGGCCATCGCCGGTCTTACAAGGCGCAGGAAACGTATGGCGTTGACGGGAGTGTCTAACGGCAGATAGCACACTATGTCGGCACCGGGATAGTCCTTGCGCACCTCATAGCCCGACGGCGAGAAGAACGTAAGCAACACTTTATAGTCGGGATGCAGCTCCCTGATGCGTTCAATGATGGGCCGTCCCTGCTCAAACTCGCCGAGCGAGGCCGCATGAACCCACACATAGCGTGCCGAAGGGTCAACCTTACGCTTCAGGATACCGAACGCAGCACGCTCACCGCGCCACATTCTGCGCACCTTACCGCTGAAAAGGCTCGCGACAATCACCCCCAAGAGGTAGAGATATATCGCTATGTTGTACAGCACTGGTATCTTGCTTATCTTCATCACCCGAGTTCTTCTATCGCACGTGCCATTCTCCGCAGCGTTTCCTCTCGTCCAAGGAAGGCCGAAATGTCGAACATTCCAGGACCCTTGCCCTCACCGACGAGTGCAAGACGCCATGCGTTCATTATGTTGCCGAGCTTATAGCCCTTGTCTTCAATCCACTTCTCAACCACGGCTTCCTGGTTTGCCACCGAAAAGTCATCAACCCCTTTCAGTACATTCATGAGTTCGGTAAGACAAGCAGCCGAGTCTTCCTTCCAGCGCTTCTTGCGGGTCTTCTCGTCATAGGCAGTCGGCGCCTCAAAGAAGAACGAACACAGAGGCCAAAGCTCACTCACGAAGTCAACACGGTCTTTCATCATGCCGACAACCTGCGTTATGCGCTCCATGGTCTCGTTCGGGCAGTGTTCCAGAACCATCGGCTTGAAGATGGCGGCAATCTCCTCGTTGCTCTTATGGAGTATGTATTCGTGGTTGAACCAGATACCTTTCTTATAGTCAAACTTGGCTCCGGCCTTGCTGCACTTGCTGATGTCGAACAGCGGCACAAGCTCATCGAGACTGTAAAGCTCGCGCTCGGTGCCGGGATTCCAGCCGAGGAAGGCTAGGAAGTTTATTACCGCTTCTGGGAAATAGCCACTCTCGCGGTAGCCGGACGACACTTCGCCAGTCTTGGGGTCGTGCCATTCGAGCGGGAACACGGGGAAACCTAGTCTGTCACCGTCGCGCTTGCTGAGCTTGCCTTTGCCTTCTGGCTTGAGCAGCAGGGGCAAGTGGGCAAAGCGGGGCATTGTGTCTTCCCAACCGAACGCCTTGTAGAGCAGCACATGAAGCGGCGCACTGGGCAACCACTCCTCGCCACGTATCACATGGGTAATCTCCATGAGGTGGTCGTCCACAATGTTGGCAAGGTGGTAGGTGGGCAGTTCATCGGCACTTTTGTACAGCACCTTGTCGTCTAGTATGTCGCTCATTATCCTTACGTCGCCGCGAATGAGGTCGTCTACGTGCACGGCTTCGCCCGGTTCTATCTTGAACCGCACCACATACTGTTTGCCTTCGGCTATCAACTTGTCCACTTCCTCCTTGGACATGGTAAGCGAGTTGCGCATTTCCATGCGGGTGTGGGCATCATACTGGAAGTTTTGCGTGGCGGCACGCTTGGCCTCAAGCTCCTCGGGAGTGTCGAATGCGATGTAAGCCTTGCCATTGTCGAGCAGCTCACGCACGTACCTTTTATATATATCCCGGCGTTCGCTCTGGCGGTATGGACCGTGCTGGCCTCCGAAAGACACGCCTTCATCGAACTTTATGCCGAGCCATTTGAACGATTCTATAATGTATTCCTCCGCACCGGGCACAAACCTGGTGGAGTCGGTGTCCTCAATTCTGAACACCAAATCGCCGCCGTGCTGGCGTGCGAACAGATAGTTATACAATGCAGTACGTACTCCGCCGATGTGCAATGCCCCAGTAGGGCTGGGTGCAAAGCGCACCCTGACTCTTCTCTCTGCCATTATCTCGTTGTCAAGTTTTCCGTTTTATGTCCGCAAAATTACTCTTTTTTTTTCACTTTACGCTTTTTTTGCAAAGGCGAAAGTAGCATTATGCAAGTTTGCCATGTGTTTTACCCTGTGTTTTCAGACTTGGTAATGTTCAAAAAACAACCTGCGTAACTTATTTTTTGAACATTACCTGCTGTCCGTCCTTTTCTGCTGTGCGTCAGTAGTCGGAGAGCACCGCCGTCAGCCTGTACAAACGCCTTTCAATGGGTGGGACTGGGATAGCTCACCCTCGTATGGTAGATGCTTTTCAGTTTCTCTATCAGCACCGTCTTGGCATAAGCTATGTCGCGGAAGGTGATGGGACATTCTTTGAAGAAGCCGTCGGCAAGCTGTCCATCGATGAGTCGGTTGACCATGTCTCGTATGGACTTCTCCGAATAGTCGCTCTGCGACCTTGAAGCAGCCTCCACCGTGTCGGCCATCATCAGTATGGCCTGTTCCTTTGTGAACGGGTTGGGGCCGGGATAGGTAAAGAGCAGGTCATCGACCTCCTCGTCCGGATGCTCGTTCTTGTACTTCACGCAGAAGTATTTGGCCTTGCCCTGCCCGTGGTGGGTGGCTATGAAGTCCTTTATCACGTTGGGCAGATTGTATTTCTCGGCTATCTTTATGCCTTCGGTCACGTGGCTGATGATTATCTGTGCGCTCTCTATGCACGACAGATTGGCGTGAGGATTGATGCCCGACTGGTTTTCGGTGAAGTATACGGAGTTGGCCATCTTGCCTATGTCGTGATACAATGCCCCGGTGCGCACGAGCTGGCTCTTTGCTCCTATCTTGTTAGCTATCTCCGCCGCAAGGTTGCTCACCTGTATGGAGTGCTGGAACGTGCCCGGAGCCACCTCGCTCAGTTTGCGGAGCAGCGGGTTGTTGGTGTTGGACAGTTCTATCAGGGTTATGTCTGACGTAAAGCCGAACGTCTTCTCTATTATGTACAGCAACGGATAGGCAAACAGGAGCAGCAGACCGTTGGCGATGAAGTAATTGCACATTCCCCAGTCAAGCGAGGCCAGCACGGTGCCGCTCATAAGGTCGTAGGCCATGTTCATCGCCATGCTTGTCACAGCCACCAGTATGGCTGTCTTGAACAGTTGCGAGCGGTATTGCAGTTCCCTAAGCGAATAGATAGCCATAAGACCGGCCACGATTTCCACCGCCACGAAGTCGAACGGGTGCTGAAGCATGACTGCGCACACCATTATCATGACTAGATGGGTGATAAAGGCCGTGCGAGTGTCCATAAACACACGTATGAATATTGGCACCATGGCGTAGGGAAGGATGTAGACGTGCCCCACGGTGTTGCGCACAAGGAGCGACGTGAGGAGTGCAAATATCACAATCAGCGAGTACAGCATGGCCAAACTCCTGACCGTGTCGAGGTATTCCTTGCGGTAAAGACACAGGTATGCGGTGAAGCACGCAAGGAATATCAGCACATAAAGGATTTCTCCGGCGAGTGTCACGCTGTCTGTGCCTGAGTCCTGGGCACGCTTTTCATTCTCTTTCTTGAATGATTCCAGTATCCTGTATGACTCTTCGTTCACTATCTCTCCGCGGTCTATTATCTTCTGACCTTTCTGCACCACGCCGTTGGCCAGCGGAATGCTCGCAAGCAGGTCGTTGCGGCTGGCGGTGCTGCGCTCCTTGTCGTAGATAAGGTTGGGCGAGATGTATTTGTCTAGGTTGCACCGCTGCAAAGCCTGCCTATGCGGCCCCATAATCTCGTCGGCAAACAGTTGTTCATAGGCCTCCTTGGTGGTCAGCAGTCCGGCGGCCTTCACGCTCGTGGCCTTTTTGCCGTCCACAAGCCGTATCATGCGCGATGTGTCTGCCTCCAAGACGTCCTCAACCATGTTCACCACACCGAGACTGTATATCCGGTGCAGTCTGTTGGCCACAATGCTTATGAAGTCATCGGGAAGGTCTGGAAGTCCCTTGGGAAAATCGCTCACGAAGCTGCGCACCATGCGCCCCTCCACGTCCTTGTGGTACACATAGTACGGCTCATACAGTCGTATGATGCTGTCGCGCTCGTGCTTGATGGTCGCCTCCGACTTGTATACGGGGAAGTCGAAGGGAGCGCGGAAATCCACATATTTCCACGGCTTGCCCAGTTCGGGAGAGAAATTGTTGCGGTTGTCACGCGGCATAGCCCACACTATCACGGCCACGGAGGCTATCACAATGGCCGCCCATACTATCACTTTGTGCCACGTGAAGTCTTCCTTTAAGTTGAATGCGCTCATAAGCTCTCGTTTTCTTATACGCTTTTGTGAGTACAAATATACTCAAATTTTGCAAGAACCATGGCATTTACGACTCATAAGTGTGGCACTTACGATGGGCAAAGAGAGGGCTTCAAGGGTAAAGGGAGTACGCCCTGCCGCCAAAACAGGCAAAAGCCTCGCCACAAATGCGCGTTACGGGTGGATTGGGAAAACAGAGAGACCCGTAAAACGCCGACGGCGAGGCTTTCAAAATGTATGGTTGTCCGCCCGAAAACATCCCGAGCGGGTAGTGCTTTATGCGTTCAGATACTTGTCTACTGCGGCTGCGGCATCGCGTCCGCTGGCCATTGCGCGCACCACAAGCGATGCTCCGCTGGCAGCATCTCCTGCCAAGAAGACATTGTCTGCAAACTTCGGATGCTCCGGTTTGAGGAAGCCCATGGCCAAAAGAACTATCTCGGCCTTGATAATCTCCGGTTTGCCCACCGGCTCCATCAGCGGACGGCCTCCTTCGGGATTGGGTTTCCAAGTTATTTCCTGCACCTTCACACCCGTCAACTTGCCGTCCTTGCCGAGGAACTCCAGCGAGTTGACGTTCCAACGGCGCGTGCAACCCTCCTCATGACTCGAAGTGGTCTTCAAGACACGCGGATAGCCCGGCCACGGATTGTTGGGATCGCAGGGACCTACGGGCGGCTTCGGCATGATTTCTATCTGGGTGACGCTCTTGCAACCCTGTCTGTGAGCGGTTCCGATGCAGTCGCTGCCGGTATCGCCACCACCAATGACCAGCACGTCCTTGCCCTTGGCGCTGACCAGTTCGTCCTTGGAGAACTCCATTCCGGCCAGCACACGGTTCTGCTGCGCCAGCATTTCAAGGGCGAAATACACACCTTTCAGCTCACGTCCTGGTATCTTCAGGTCGCGTGCTGTGGGCGTTCCCGTAGCCAACACGTAGGCATCGAAGCCTTCGGGCAACTGTTCAGGATTGACATCCTCGCCGTACTTGAACACTATCCCCTCGGCTTCGAGCACACCGATACGGCGGTCAATGAGGGCTTTGTTGAGCTTGAAGTTCGGTATTCCGTAGCGCAGCAATCCTCCTGCACTCTCGTTCTTCTCAAACACGGTCACGGAATAGCCTTTAAGGTTGAGCCTATTGGCGGCAACAAGGCCGGCAGGTCCGGCACCTATGACGGCTACGCTCTTGCCGTTGCGCTCCGGGTGCTCCGTGCGCACATAGTTTTCCTGGAAAGCCATCTCTGTAATGGCCGCTTCATCCTCCCTATTGGTGGTAGGCTCGTGTTCTATGAGATTGAGCACACAGGCTTTCTCACACAGAGCCGGACAGATGCGCCCCGTGAACTCGGGGAAGTCGTTGGTGGAATTGAGCAGCCGGTAGGCCAGTTCATAGTCTCCCTTGTACAGAGCATCGTTCCACTCTGGCGGTTTGTTGCCCAACGGACACGCCCAATGGCAGAACGGCACGCCGCAATCCATGCAACGGCTGGCCTGTGTGCGGCGATCATTACTGTTAAGTGTCTGCTCCACCTCTCCAAAGTCATGGATTCGGTCGTGCAGAGGCCTGTATCCCGCCTCCTGACGGTGTACTGTTAAAAACGCTTTTGGATTTCCCATTGTCTTTATTTTGTTATGATGGAGAGCGAAAGCCTAAGCGTGGCCGGCTGCAAAGCTGCAATCCGCAACGGCACCCGTGTGCCACTCGCCCCGCAACGGGGTTGCTGCTGTTCTCTGCTCCCCTCTCTCTGTTCCTAACTCGGTTAATAATCACGCTGCATGTCAGCAATCTTCTGCTGCAACTTGCGCACCTGCTCCTCCTGAAGCACACGCTTGTATTCGATGGGAACCACCTGTATGAAGTCTTCCACATACCTGTTCCAGTCGTCAAGCATGGTGCGGGCCAGCTTGGAACCCGTGTACAGATAGTGCTGGCGTATGAGTTCGTGCAGTTCCTTGCGGTAGTTGCTGTCCTCAACGAGGTTGATTTCCACCATATCCATGTTGCAGAAGTAGTCGAAGTTGTGGTTCTTGTCCCACACATAGGCCACACCGCCGCTCATACCTGCCGCAAAGTTACGGCCTGTCTCGCCCAGCACAACCACACGACCGCCGGTCATGTACTCGCAACAGTGGTCGCCGGCACCCTCAAGCACAGCGATGGCACCCGAGTTGCGCACTCCGAAACGCTCGCCTACCTTACCGTTAATGTACAACTCACCGCTTGTGGCTCCATACAGACCTGTATTGCCGGCGATAATGTTGTCTTCGGCCGCGAAGTTGCTTCGTGTGGGAGGCAAAATGGCTATGCGGCCACCGCTAAGTCCCTTGCCGAAATAGTCGTTGGTCTCACCTTCAAGCTTGAAGTTCACGCCTTTCACGAGGAAAGCACCGAAGCTCTGTCCGGCAGAACCCTTGAACTTGATGTTAACCGTAGAGTCGGGCAGTCCTGCCTCGCCATATTTGTCGGCTATCAAACCGCTCAGCATAGTGCCGACGGCGCGGTCGGTGTTCTTTATCGCATAGTCGAGGTTCACCTCATCCTGATTTTCTATCGCTCTCTGGGCGGCACGTATTATCTGCTGGTCAAGAACCTCGTCAAGTTCATGCTTCTGGCAGGTGGTATGATACAGGGTGCAATGGCCGTTCTCCTTGTGCAGCAGACGTCGGAAGTCGAGTGACGATGTCTTGGGGTCGCTGCTCTTCCTCGGAACGATAAGTTCCGTGTGGCCAACTATGTCGTTCAGCTTCGTGAAGCCCATATCGGCGAGATACTCGCGCACTTCCTGAGCCAGGAAAGTGAAGAAGTTTATGAGGTATTCATAGCGACCTATGAAGTGTTTCCGCAGCTCCGGGTTCTGTGTAGCCACGCCCATAGGACACGTATTGAGGTTACACTTGCGCATCATCACGCATCCCAGCACTATCAGAGCCGACGTTCCGAAACCGAACTCCTCGGCTCCGAGCATCGCCATCATTATGATGTCGCGTCCTGTCTTGAGCTGGCCGTCCACCTGAAGGCGCACCTGACCGCGCAAACCGTTCTTCATAAGAGTCTGTTGCGTCTCGCTGATACCGATTTCAGGCGAAATACCAGCAAAGCGCATACTGGATGCAGGGCTTGCGCCGGTGCCTCCCTCGGCTCCGGATACCACTATAAGGTCGGCTTTGGCCTTTGCCACACCAGCAGCAATGGTGCCTACGCCGCTCTCGGCAACGAGTTTCACGCTTACGGCGGCCTTCGGGTTGATGTTCTTCAGGTCGAAGATAAGCTGTGCAAGGTCTTCTATAGAATAGATGTCGTGGTGCGGCGGAGGCGAAATGAGCGATATTCCCGGTATGGAGTGGCGAGTCTTAGCGATTATCTCGTTCACCTTGAAGCCCGGAAGCTGTCCTCCCTCGCCCGGTTTTGCACCTTGGGCCACCTTAATCTGTATTTCCTCGGCGTTAACCAGATACTCTGCCGTGACGCCGAAGCGTCCCGAAGCTATCTGCTTGGTCTTTGAAGAGAGCGAAATGCCGTCTACCGTAGAGTGGAAACGTGCGTTGTCCTCGCCTCCCTCACCGGTATTGCTTCGTCCGCCCAGCTTGTTCATGGCAAGAGCAATGGCTTCGTGAGCCTCTTTCGAGAGTGCGCCGAAACTCATTGCGCCCACTACGAAGTGCTTGACTATTTCCTCTACAGGCTCAACCTTGTCGATTGAAATCGGATTACGCTTGTAATCGAAGAAGTCACGGATGAAGATGGGACTCTCTTTCTCGTTGACCGCCTTGGTGTATTCCTTGAATTTAGCATAGTTACCGGTGCGTGTGGCCAACTGAAGCGTGGCTATAGTCTCCGGATTCCATGCGTGCTTGATGCCATCCTTGCGGTAATGGAACTGTCCGAGGTTGGGCAGGAAGTCTGTCTGCGTCCTTTTCGAGAACGCTTCGTCGTGCAGGCGTATGGCATCCCGCGCAATTGTCGCCAGCCCAATACCGCCTATTGTCGACACCTCGGTACCAAAGTAGTTGCGGAGCAGGCTTTCCGAAAGGCCAATGCTTTCGAATATCTTCGCGCCACGGTAAGAGCGGATGGTGGAAATACCCATCTTGGCCATTATCTTGAACAGTCCCTTCTTCACGGCCTTAATATAGTTCTTCTCAGCCGTAGCGTAGTCCTCCTGAATCTTGTGCTTCTTCACAAGGTCGTCAAGGATTGCAAAAGTCATGTAGGGACACAAGGCCGATGCGCCATAACCCAAGAGCAATGCGGCGTGCATGGTTTCGCGTATTTCTCCGCTCTCCACGATGAGCGCAGTCTGCACTCGCTTGCCCACAGAGATAAGATAGTGGTGCACGGCACTCACAGCGAGCAGCGAAGGAATGGCAGCATGAGTCTCGTCAACGTCGCGGTCGCTCAATATAATATAGTTGTAGCCGTCGTCAACGCTGCGTTCTGCCTGCTTGCACAACTCGTCCAAAGCCTCGTGCAAGCCCTCTTCGCCCTTGGCGCACTCAAACAGCATGGGCAGCTTTACCGTATTGAATCCTTTATAACGTATGTTGCAGAGAATATCCAGCTGCGTATTGTTGAGAATGGGGTGCGGCAGACGCACCATCTTGCAGTTTGTCTCGTCTGGGCTAAGAATCCCTGATCCCACACGGCCAATATATTCCGTAAGAGACATTACCAGTTCCTCACGTATAGAGTCTATGGCGGGATTGGTCACCTGCGCAAACTGTTGGCGGAAGTAGTTGAAGAATATCTGCGGCCTGTCGCTGAGCACAGCAAGCGGAGTGTCGTTGCCCATGGCGGCTGTCGGCTCCTGACCGTTGACCGACATGGGGACGATTGTTCCGTCCACATCCTCTTCTCCATAGCCGAACATGATTTCGTGGCGCACGAGATCCGGCACACTATTGTCCACCTTGCGTCCGCTCTTGAGCTTTTCCAGCTGTATACGATTGGTTGAGAGCCACTGGCGGTACGGATGGGCGGCGGCCAACTTGGCCTTTATCTCGCCGTCGTAGTATATTTTTCCTTCCTGAGTGTCTATCAGAAGAATCTTACCCGGCTGCAGACGACCCTTTTCGGCTATCTCTGTGGGGTCAAAGTCCATCACTCCCACTTCACTTGCCACAACCATCATGTCGTTTTTGGTGATTGTGTAGCGTGCGGGACGCAGACCGTTGCGGTCAAGCATTCCGCCGGCAAAGCGGCCGTCACTGAAGAGCAGAGCAGCAGGGCCGTCCCACGGCTCCATCAATATGGAATGGTACTCGTAGAAAGCTTTCAAGTCTTCGGAAATGGGGTTCTTGTCGTTGAAGCTCTCCGGCACCATGATAGACATGGCGTGGGGCAGCGACAAGCCGCTCATAACAAAGAATTCAAACACGTTGTCGAGGCTTGCCGAGTCGCTCATTCCGGGCTGCACGATGGGCGATATTTGCCTTATGTCGCCCAATGCCTGCGAATTGAGCACGCTCTCACGTGCCTGCATCCAGCCCCTGTTGCCCCTTATGGTATTGATTTCACCGTTGTGGCACAGCAGTCTGAACGGCTGGGCAAGGCTCCACGTGGGGAAAGTGTTGGTGGAGAAGCGTGAGTGAACCAAGGCCAGGCCACTTGTGAAGTAGTTGTTGGTCAGGTCAGGGAAGTACTGGCGGAGCTGGAGGCTCGAGAGCATACCCTTGTATATGATGTTCTTGCTCGACAGGGAGCATATGTAAAAGTCCTTGTCGTTGATGCGCTTCTCTATACGCTTGCGTATGATGTACAATGTGCGCTCGAATATGGACACCTTGTCGTCGGTTACGCCAGTTACAAACACCTGTTTTATGGTCGGTTCTGTCTCCAGCGCAGCCACACCGAGGCAATCGGGATTGGTAGGCACATTGCGCAGATGCATGAGAGAAAGCCCTTCGCGCTCTATCTCCTCTATCATTATCGACAGAATATGACTCTGTTTCTTCTCGTCCTTCGGCAGAAAAACGAGTCCGGTGCCGTACTTTCCCTTTTCCGGAACGGGTATTCCTTGCAGCAGGATGAACTCGTGCGGTATCTGAAGCAAGATTCCGGCACCGTCGCCAGTCTTGTTGTCGGCGCCTTCCGCGCCACGGTGGCGCATGTTTTCAAGCACTTTCAATGCGTTATCCACCAAGTCGTGGCTCTTATTGCCATGGATATTCACAACCATACCCACACCGCACGCATCGTGTTCGTAGGCTGCGTCATACAATCCCTTGTTCATTTTTAGTTGCATTAAGTTTGTTTAAATTCCCAATCACTTACATTTTGGCTGCAAAAGTACCTATTTTTCTTGCAAACTGTTGCTTTTTAAAGAACTTAATGCACTATTTCGGAATTATGATTTCAATATTCAAGAAAACGGCGGTGCTTTATTTGCAATTGAAAGGAAAATGACTCAAAATACTTACAATACGGTATTGCAGTAATAAATGTATACTTGTTGCCACTTTTTAGCTCTGTCTGACAGAACCCAAAAGACTGTCTTGCACACTCAAAAAGCAACGTTGGCAACCCATTCAAGCCTCTAATTCTTGACCCTGTTTTGTTCGGGATGCCTTCGGGATCCGTTCGGGATGAAGACGCACGCCTACCAAGTCAGCTCATGTGCTTCGGACTGCGCCCACCATTGTTACCATCAGACCTCATTCTTGGGTTAACAACAATTAAAAACGAGTCAGTTTTGTGGAATATTGGAACAGAATATATACCTTTGCAGCCAATTTTACAGAAACGGATGACAACAATAAAAACCCTTTGCGCAGCCACAGTTTTGGCTGCTACAGGCACGGCAACCGCCGGCGGCCTGTTGACAAACACCAATCAGAACGTAGCATTTTTGAGAAATCCTGCCCGCGATGCGGCAATAGCAATCGACGGAGTGTACAGCAACCCGGCCGGAGTGGCCTTCCTCGGCGAGGGACACCACCTCTCGCTCAACTGGCAGTTTGCCTATCAGACACGTACAATAGACAACCAGTATGCGCTGTTTGCCAACAACAAGAACGACAACTCCACCAACCGCACATTCAAGGGAAAGGCCATAGCCCCCGTAATCCCGTCAATCCAATACGCCTACAACAAGGGCAGACTGTCATTTCAGGCCAACTTTGCCTTGACCGGAGGCGGCGGCAAGTGTACGTTCGAAAACGGCCTTGGCTCGTTTGAGCGCATCGTGTCTGAAACAGCCTCCGGAGCATGCATGCTGGCCAGAGCCATAGACGGCACAATAGGACAGATGACGGGCACGCCCACACAGGCATTCACCTCCGACAACATGTTCGGAAGCAAGGGAGCATACAGCTACAACAGTTACATGCGCGGACGGCAGTACTACTACGGTCTGTCGGTGGGTGCAGCCTATAAGGCCACCGACAACCTGAGCGTGTTTGCCGGAGTGAGGGGCGTGTATGCGTTGTGCAACTACTACGGCTACGTCAAGGACATTACCGTGGGCAACATGCCTCTCTACAAAGTGCTTGACCCAACCAAGCCCGATGCAGCCAACATCGAACTGAACTGCGACCAGTCGGGCATAGGTTTCACCCCCATCCTCGGCATCGACTATAAGACAGGACGTTTCAATTTTGCAGCAAAATACGAATTCAAGACACGCATACGTCTGAAGAACGAGGCCGTAAACGCCAAGCCGAGCATAGGCAACCTGCCCGCCAACCTGCTCACAGCCATGACGGCCAACGGCATGAGCGAGACTGCCGCCAGAAGCATTCTGGGCAGCGAGACGGTTACTGGAGCCATGACATCGCTCAAGTCCCAGTTTGACGAGAAGATGGAAGAAGCCATCGGCGAGTATGAAGACGGACGCAGCATAGCCGGCGACATTCCTGCACTACTCACCGTAGGCGTGGGCTACACCCCCATCGACCCTCTGCGCCTGAACGTGGGCTTCCACTGGTTCGACGACAAGCACGCCACATCATACGCCAACCGCCACGAACGGCTGTCGCGCGGCACCATCGAGTTCAACGCCGGAGCTGAATACGACGTGTGCAAACAGCTCACCGTGAGCGCCGGATGGCAGAACACAAGCTACGGACTGACCGACGAGTACATGGACGACAAGTCGTTCGTGACAAGTTCCAACAGCATCGGACTTGGTGCACAGGTGCGCCTAAGCAAGCGCATGAACCTCAACGCAGCATACTTCCACACATTCTACAAGCACAAAAAGACGAGCGAGAATGTTGCGCAAGGCGTAAACTACGATGCAGACTACACACGCAACAACAACGTATTTGGTCTCGGACTCGACGTGAATTTCTAAGCAAAGCACTATTACAGACCCAACAAGACACTTGTCTTTTTTCGAATGTGGGCGCACCACGGCTGCATCAACACGGCCTGGTTTGCGCCCACATTCTTTCGCCATTCACTTCCATCTGTCCCTTTGGAAGTGCTTTATTTTGTTTTATAGCTGAAAAACACTAACTTTGCAAGCGAGCAACGCTTGGCTCCTAGTCCAAATTGACAGGCTTCGGTGGCCAAAGCACAATACTACACAAAGACAATATTGTACATTATACATGTCGACAGTAACGATAAAGAGCGTCAAGGACAAGCGTGACCTTGAGGCTTTCATACAGTTTCATTACGATTTGTACCGTAATGACCCCTACGATGCGCCCAATCTGCACAGCGATGAGGTGAATACGCTAAGTAAAGACAAGAACGCTGCGTTCGATTTCTGTGAGGCCGAATATTTCCTGGCCTATAAGGACGGACGTGTGGCAGGACGCGTGGCGGCCATAATAAACCACCGCGCCAACGAAAAATGGAAGCGCAAGAGCGTGCGCTTCGGCTGGATAGACTTTGTGGACGACACGGAAGTGTCTTCCTCCCTGTTCAAAGCGGTGGAAGACTGGGGCCGTTCAAAAGGCATGAGCGAGGTAATCGGGCCGCTCGGGTTTACCGATATGGATCCCGAAGGCATGCTCACATACGGCTTCGACCAGCTCGGCACACAGGCCACCATATACAACTACCCCTACTATCCCAAACACATGGAGAGCATGGGCGGCTGGGAAAAGGACAACGACTATGTGGAATATAAACTGATAGTGCCTGAGAAAATGCCGGAAAAGTACGAGAAGCTCTCCAAAATGATAGAGACCCGCTACAACCTGCACGCAAAGAAGCTCACGCGAAAGGATGTTTTCAAAGGAGGCTACGGCAAGAAAATCTTTGAGGTAATCAACGAGACGTTCAGCCATCTATACGGTTATTCGGAGCTTACTCCACGGCAGGTAGACCAATACGTGAACATGTACCTGCCCATGGCCGACCTTAACCTCGTGACACTCGTAGAGGACAGAAATGCCAACGGCAAGATTGTGGCTGTGGGAATAACCATTCCGTCGCTCACAAGAGCTTTCCAAAAATGCCGCAACGGCAGACTCTGGCCTTTCGGCTGGTGGCGCGTGATACGCGCCCTGAAGTTCCACAAGACCGAATGTGTCGACCTGCTCCTTATTGGAGTGTTGCCCGAATACCGCAAGAAGGGTGCCAACGCTCTGCTTTTCGCCGACCTGATACCGTGGTATCAGCGTTACGGCTTCAAGTGGGGTGAGACCCATGTGGAGATGGAGACCAACGACAAGGTGCAAAGCCAATGGCAGTATCTCGAACAAATACAGCACAAGCGGCGCAGGTGCTACATAAAAAAGTTATAGGGACATTGTTTGACCGACACCGATGGAAGACGAAACGATAATCAATACAGGCGGGCAACAGCCCGTTGAATATACAGACGACAACATCCGCCACTTGTCGGACATGGAGCACGTCCGCACCCGTCCCGGAATGTATATCGGGCGTTTGGGCGACGGTTCGCTACCCGAGGACGGAGTGTATGTACTGCTCAAGGAGGTGATAGACAACTCCATTGACGAGTTTAAGATGCACGCCGGCGACCGCATAGAAATCCAAGTGGACGACAACAAGTGCGTTAGCGTGCGCGACTATGGCCGAGGCATTCCGCAGGGCAAGCTCATCGAGGCGGTGAGCGTGCTCAACACGGGAGGCAAATACGACTCAAAGGCGTTCAAGAAGAGCGTTGGTCTCAACGGCGTGGGCGTAAAGGCGGTGAATGCGCTTAGTCTGCACTTCACAGTCAAGTCGTTCCGTGACGGCAAGGTTCGCACCGCCACGTTCGAGCGAGGACAGCTCCAGACCGACACAACCGAGTCCACCGGCGACGAAAACGGTACATACATATACTTTGAACCCGACGACACACTTTTTCTCAACTACTCGTTTCACAACGATATAGTTGAGACTATGCTCCGCAACTATACCTATCTCAACACCGGGTTGGCCATCATGTACAATGGCAGGCGCATCCTTAGCCGCAACGGACTGAAGGATCTGCTCAACGACACGATGACCACCGACGGTATCTACCCCATCATACACCTCAAGGGCGAGGACATCGAGATTGCCTTCACCCACACCAACCAGTACGGCGAGGAGTATCACTCGTTCGTAAACGGTCAGCACACCACACAGGGAGGCACACACCAGAGTGCTTTCAAGGAACACATCGCCAAGACAATAAAGGAGTTTTACAGCAAGAACTTTGAATATACCGACATACGCAACGGACTTGTGGCCGCAATAGCCATCAATGTTGAGGAGCCGATGTTTGAAAGCCAGACCAAAATCAAGCTCGGTTCGCTCACCATGACACCTGGCGGCGGAGTGAGCATCAACAAGTATGTGGGTGATTTCGTCAAGACAGAGGTTGACAACTACCTGCACAAGTATGCTGATGTGGCTGAGGTAATGCTCCAGAAGATACAGGAGAGCGAGAAAGAGCGCAAGGCTATGGCCGGCGTAACCAAGCTGGCAAGGGAACGCGCCAAGAAGGCCAACCTGCACAACCGCAAGCTGCGCGACTGCCGCATACACTTCTCCGATGCAAAGAACAACCGCAAGGAAGAGTCGAGCATATTCATCACCGAGGGCGATTCGGCCAGCGGAAGTATCACCAAAAGCCGCGATGTGAACACTCAGGCGGTGTTCTCGCTCAGGGGAAAGCCTCTCAACTCGTTCGGATTGACCAAGAAGGTGGTGTATGAAAACGAGGAATTCAACCTGTTGCAGGCCGCACTCGACATTGAAGACGGTCTCGACACGCTGCGATACAATAAGGTTATAGTGGCAACGGATGCCGATGTGGACGGTATGCACATACGGTTGCTCATCATAACCTTCTTCCTTCAGTTCTTCCCGGAACTTATAAAGAAGGGGCATGTGTATGTGTTGCAGACCCCTTTGTTCCGAGTACGCAACCGCCGTACGAAAATCAAGAACCATGGAGTGATAGCCGAGGCCGACATGAAGCAGCCGGAAAAGAAGAAGAGCGACTTCATCACGCGCTACTGCTACAGCGATGAGGAGCGGCTAAAGGCCATCTCCGACCTCGGGCCAGACCCGGAGATAACCCGATTCAAAGGTCTTGGAGAAATCTCACCCGACGAGTTCAAGAACTTCATTGGCCCCGACATGCGCCTCGAACAGGTCACTTTGCACAAGAATGACCAGGTTCAGAAACTGCTGGAATACTATATGGGCAAGAACACCATGGAGCGCCAGAATTTCATAATCGAAAATCTCGTGGTTGAAGACGACCGTCCCGAAGAGCTTGAAGAATAAAGGCGCGACACAATTCCAGCCGCGACAATCACATGAAAACATGAAAACAACGACTTTAAGAATTACTTTACTGATCTGCGCCATGCTCCTTTCTGGTGCAAAGGCCACGGCACAGACACGCATCAACATTGGTGCCGACAGCCAACTGCGCAAGCTGCAGATAGCCGAGTGGGCGATTACCAACCTCTACGTTGACAGCGTCGATGAGAAAAAACTGGTAGAAGACGGCATAAAGGGCATGATAGAGAAACTCGACCCCCACTCTTCTTATTCCACGCCAAAGGAAGTGAAAGCCATGAACGAACCCTTGGCTGGCAATTTCGAAGGCATTGGAGTGCAGTTCAACATGATTGAGGACACGCTACTCGTCATCCAGCCCGTGACCAATGGCCCTTCGGAGAAGGTAGGCATACAGGCCGGCGACCGCATAGTGACAGTCAACGACACGTCGATAGCCGGAGTAAAGATGCCGCGCGAGGAGATAATGCGCCGGTTGCGTGGTCCCAAAGGCACTAAGGTAAAGCTCGGCGTGGTCAGGCACGGCATCCGCGACACGCTGTCGTTCACCGTGGTGCGCGACAAGATACCTGTCAAGTCGATAGATGCCATATACATGATACGCCCCAAGGTTGGCTACGTGCGCATAGGCAACTTCGGAGCCACCACCCACACCGAGTTTCTTGAGGCCATAAAGACACTCAAGGAACAGGGCATGGAGCGTCTGGTGCTCGACTTGCAGGAAAACGGCGGCGGATACCTGCAGGCTGCCGTGGCCATAGCCAACGAATTTCTGGACGACAATGACCTTATAGTATATACGAAGGGGCGCAGCACGCCGCGAATGGAGTACAAGGCCAAGGGCAACGGCCGGCTTAAGGACTGCCCGGTGGTGGTGCTGGTTGACGAATACACAGCATCGGCCGCCGAAATAGTGACTGGTGCCATACAGGATCAAGACCGTGGAACGGTGGTAGGCCGCAGGACTTTCGGCAAGGGACTGGTACAACGGCCTGTCGACCTGCCCGACGGTTCAATGATACGGCTCACCGTGGCGCACTACTACACGCCAGCCGGTCGTTGCATACAGAAACCCTATGTCAAGGGAGAGGCCAAGAACTATGCCATGGATGTGGCAAACAGGCTGAAGCACGGCGAACTTATGAGTGCCGACAGCATACACTTTGACGACTCTCTCAAGTGCTACACCCTGCGAAAACACCGCACCGTGTATGGCGGCGGAGGCATCATGCCCGACTATTTCGTGCCGCTTGACACAACCAAGTACACCAAGTTCCACCGTGAACTGGTGGCCAAAAGCATCGTAACCACAGCCAACCTCCGCTATGTTGACGGCAACCGCAAACAGCTGAAGCGCAAGTTCCCGTCGTTCAACGAGTTCAAGAGCACCTACGAAGTGCCGCAAAGCCTTGTTGACAGCATTATAAAGGAGGGTGAAAAGCAGAAGATAAGGCCCAAGAATGATGCGGAGCTTGAGCGCACGCTGCCGCAGCTGCGCCTGCAACTCAAGGCTCTCGTGGCGCGCGACCTGTGGGACATGAGCGAATACTTCGCCATAATGAACGAGCAAAGTGCCATCGTGGGCAAGGCCATAGAGCTTGTCACACAGCAATAGTACACAGCCCTCTCGCCTTTCACACAACATTTACGTATAGTAGGAGCTAAAACCACCATAAGCCTGTTCCCAATCCGGGAGCAGGCTTTTCTGTTCTACTGACCGATAATCCCAAATCAATCAAATTTCATTGCCTCTCCGTATCGGCCTTCGTTTTGCTTCCTCTCCGATGTCGCCGGCAACAACGATGATGAAGCCGTAGACAGTTGAAATGTTTGTTTCTCGTCATTTATCATTTGTGCAATATTGTTGTAATCTGGCACAAGTACTTTTGCAGCGAAAAAGCAAATAAACAAAAAAATGATGTATTCAAAGAGAAAATTTGTTTGTACATTGATGGTTGCCAGTGGAGCCATTTGGCTGTCGCCGGCAACACTTGCATTGGCAAAAAGCCCGGTAGTGCAGGGAGACGGAGTGGAAGGCACAGCCGCCGTGAAGCACACAACCATGTCAGGCAAGGTGATTGATGAAAAAGGTGAGCCTGTAATGGGAGCTATCGTATCTGTTAGAGGCGGCAACTCACGTGCCATAACCGATCAGGACGGACACTTCACGCTGAAAAATGTCAGGGACGGAGCTATGGTCGAGGTGACATACCTTGGATTTAAGCCAAAGACAGTGACCATAAGCGATGGACAGACCATTACCTTGGGCGAGGACAATATGCTGCTGAACGAGGTTGTCGTGGTGGGTTACGGCCACATGCAACGCAAGGACGTGACCAGTTCAATAACCACGATAAAGAGCAAGGACTTGAACGTAGGCGTATATCAGTCGCCAGCCCAGCTGTTGCAGGGCAAAGTGCCTGGACTTGCCATTACAACAAGCAGCAATCCCAACGCCACGCCCGACGTCATACTGCGCGGTGCATCGACTTTGCGCACCGGAGCGGCCATGCAGCCGTATTATGTCATTGACGGTGTGCCGGGGCTGGACATTTCGCTCGTGTCGCCCGATGACATAGAGACCATCGATGTGCTCCGCGACGCATCGGCCACGGCCATCTACGGTTCGAAGGCCGCCAACGGCGTGATACTCATAACCACCAAGCACGGCGTAGCTGGACAGACAAAGGTGAGCTACAGTGCCTATGTGGCATTCGACCGCGTGGCCAAGAACCTGAAGATGATGTCGTCCGACACCTACCGCGACATTGTGCAGCGCAACGGCCTGTCGATAGACCCCACCGACGACCTCGGGCAAAACACCGACTGGCAGAGCGAGGTGCAGCGCACGGGCGTGTCGCACAACCACAACGTGGCCATAAGCGGAGGCCATGGCAAAACCTCTTACAACGCCAGTCTCAATTACTTCAACAATCAGGGAGTGATAAAGGGCGACGACCTCACACGCTACACTGGCCGCGCACTTGTGAGCACAAGCGCGCTCAACGACCGCCTCGACCTTACATTCAACATCGGTGCGAGCATGACCGAGCAGAACCAAGTGCCTGATTATGCTGACGGAGCTTCAGTTTATGACGCAATGAACTACTACTTGCCATTCTCACCTGTGAGAAACGCCGATGGAACATGGTTCGAGCACGCCTCGCGCACACAGTTCTACAACCCTGTGGCATTGATAGAGGAAAACACCAACTTCACCAAGACCAAGCGACTGCAGGCCAGTGCTAAGGCCAAGCTGCTAATCCTGCCCGGACTGGACTACAACATGCAGATAAGCTACAACAACGAGCAGGTGAACAACTCAATGTACCTTTCGTCCAACTCATTGCTTGCTGCTGGAATGAACGGTGAGGCGCAACGCTCCAGCGTAGAGGCCGAAAGCAAGGTTATGGAGATGTACCTCAACTACGACCACACATTCGGCAAGTTGCACAAACTCGGACTCATGGCGGGCTATTCATGGCAAGAAGACAACTCCAACGATGGTTTCCAGCTGCGTGCCTACGACTTCTACAGCGATGCCCTCAAGTGGCACAATATGGGCATGGCCAACTCAATAGACAAGAGTGCCGACGGATTGGGCGACTACAACATGTCAACGCTGCGCATGATATCATTCTATGCGCGTGCCAACTACTCGTTTGACAGCCGCTATCTGCTGCAGGCCACAGTGCGCCGTGACGGTTCCTCAGCCTTTGGAGCAAACAACCGTTGGGCAACATTCCCGTCCGTGTCTGCCGCATGGAGACTTTCGGAAGAGGCTTTCGTCAAGAAACTGAACGTGTTTGACGACTTGAAACTGCGCATAGGCTATGGTGTTAGCGGCAACTCGCTTGGCTTCGACGCCTTCACTGCGCGCCAGGTGTATGGTCAGACTGGCTGGTTCAGCAATTCGGAGGGCAAGCAGGTACACACCATCGGTGCTACGCGCAACGCCAACCCCGACCTGAAGTGGGAACGCACAGGCATGTTCAACATCGGCATCGACTTCGGTTTCTTCAACAACAGGCTCACTGGAACCTTGGAATACTACGACAAACGCACGAAAGACCTGATATACGACTATGACGTGTCTACCACGGCTTATATCTACAACAAGCTCACGGCCAACGTGGGCGAGATAAGCAACAAGGGAGTGGAACTGACCATAACGGCCATACCCGTGCAGACCAAAGACGTGTCGTGGACCACTTCACTCAACCTGTCGCACAACAAGAATGTGGTTGAGAAACTGTCCAACCAAGCCTTCTCCGTTGACTATATAGAGACGGCCAACCTTAGCGGAGCTGGACAGAGCAACATCTACAGCCAGCGCATAATGGAGGGACACCCCATCGGACAGTTCTACACATGGGAGTGGGCCGGCTACAACGACAAGGGCGTATCGCAGTTCTATGTGCATGACCCAGAGACAGGCGAACGCACAGGCGAGACAACAACCACGCCTACCAAGACAGACCAGACCTGCACTGGCTCTGCGCAACCAAAACTGACACTGGGATGGAGCAATACCGTCAGCTACAAGAACTTTACGCTCACGGCTTTCTTCCAGGGCACCTTCGGCAACAAGATAATGAACGCCTCAAGGGCACGCCTGTCGAACGTGGCCGACGCTGGAGTACGCAACTGGATAGCATCGTTCGCCGACACCGACAAGGCCACCGACTTCAACTCCCACTACCTGTCCGACCGCTATCTTGAAAACGGCAGCTATCTCCGTTTGTCAACACTGTCATTGGGCTACGATTTCGGCAACATAGGCAAATGGGTGAAAGACTTGCAGGTGTCGCTCACGTGCAATAACGTGTTCACCATAACAGGCTACTCGGGCATAGACCCCGAAGTGTCACTAGGCGGCTTGACACCTGGCATCGACAACCGCAGGACATATCCCCGCACACGCACATACATGATAGGAATGAACCTCAACTTCTAAACAAAGACAATTCACAAAATGAAAGCACAATATATTGGAATGGCATTAATGGGCACCGTGGTGCTGGGCCTTGCAGCCTGCACCGACCTCGATGTTGACGTGAAATCGCAATACACCGAAGTGCCCGACAACGACAGGGCTGGCGAAGCCGTGTCAGCAGAGATATACAACTCATACAGGGGAGCCATAGGACGTCAGCACTGGATGGTGCAGACTCTGTCATCGGACGAGGCCGCCGGCGTGGCCATGGGATCCGACTACTATGACGGCGGAACATACCGTCAGATGACCGTACACAACTGGAATGCCGACAACAATATGCTGGCAACCATGTGGGACGGAGCAATGGCTGGCATCACCACTTGCAACAAAGTGAGCAAGATGGTTGGTGGAGGCAGCGAGAAGACCGTAGCCTCGATACGCACAATGCGTGCCTGGTATCATTTCCTGCTCATGGATAACTTCGGTGATGTGCCAATTCTTGGCGACGATGCCTCCGAGCACCCTGACCGCAGCAAAAGGGCAGATGTATGCAAGTTCATAGAGAAAGAGTTGCTTGAGTCGAAAGACCAGCTCACAACCGATGTCACGGAGGGCACCTATGGCAAGGCTACAAAATACGTGGCCGAAGCACTCCTCGCCAAACTCTATCTCAACTGGAGTGTATATACATCGGACGATGTGGCCAACTATACACCCTCGGCCTCAAATCCCAAACTCGACTCCTGCATAGCCATGTGCGACGACATCATCAACTCCGGCAAGTTCAACCTTACCGACAGTTTCATGACCAAGTTCCGCCCAGACAACGGAGCGCAGATAAAGGACTTCATATTTGTAATGCCCTTCGACCGTGAAACGCAACAGGGAATGGTATATGCCCGTTTCTGGAAAAGCCGTAGCGGCAAAGACCAGTTTGGCAAAGTGTCAGGTGGACCCGCCGGCAACATACGTTGCTTGCCCGAGTACTACGACAAGTTTTGCTTGCCAGGCGACGACCGCAACAAGGAGTGGCTCACAGGGAAGCAGTATTACTGGGAGAACTACAAGCAGACCACCAAGCCGTTCACAATCGAGACCACCAAGAACGGCTACGACCAAGACTACTCCGAGGCCGACAAAGACGACAAGATAAGCTGGCAGTTAGAGTACACACGCGAGATAACATTGCGCCCCAACGGCGACGCCACCCTCGACGTGGGCAACGACCAGAAGGGGCGTGCCATGGGCTACCGCTCAATCAAGTTCTATCCCGATGTCAACGCCACGGCCTCGCAGGGCCACAACCAGAGCAACGACGTGCCGTTGCTGCGCTACGCCGACGTACTGCTGATGAAGGCCGAGGCCATACTGCGCGGCGGCAAGGCCACCAACGGCGACACCCCGATGAGCCTGATGAACCAGATACGCTCATACGTCCACGCTCCGCTGCTTGAGTCTGCACCCACACTTGACGACCTGCTTGATGAGCGCGCCCGCGAATTTGCCGACGAGAGTTGGCGGCGCAACGACTTGATACGCTATGGTAAGTTTGAGGACAACTGGGGTTTCCGCTATCTTTATCAGCAAGGACTCACGGAGAAGTTCCGCAGGGTGTTCCCAATTCCCTCCTCTGTATTGAAGACCAATACGCAATGGAAGCAGACCACAGGCTATGAGAAATAGGATGTTCTTACTCTTGTTGTCCATGTTGACTGTGGGCAGCGCATGTTTCGTGACCGCAACCGCACGCAAGGTTGTCGGTCACGAACCGTATAGAAACATAGAGGTTGTCGTTCACCGTGGTGCGAACCACCTCGCTCCTGAGAATACCGTAGCTTCGGCCTTCGCAGCCTTGCGCAACGGGGCGACATGGGTGGAGGTTGACGTGAGGAGGAGCAAGGATAGCGTGCTGTTTAATATGCACGACCCTACACTGAACCGCACCACAAACGGCACAGGCTACGTATCCGAGCGCACCTCCGACTACATCGAAAAGCTCGATGCGGGTTCATGGTTCGGAAAAGACTTTGCCGGACTGCGTGTGCCCACAATAGCGGAGATGCTTGACTCTTTGCACGGAAAAGCACAGGTTTTCTTCGACGTCAAGTCAGGCACTCCCATTACACGGCTGATAAGCATGGTGCGCAAGAAGGGCTTTGCCGACAAGAGCTTCTTCTGGTTTGGCGACTCCGCAATGCTTAAGGAGTTTGTCAGACTTGCCCCCGACATGAAAATCAAGGTCAATGCATCGAACGTGGAAGGCATAAGACGCTGGATGCGCATGTGTAAGCCTTCATACATAGAAATAGACGCACGCAACATCACAGACAGCGTGAGAAACTTCTGTCGCTCAAACGGTATACGCATCATGGCAGCCATACAGGGAAGCGGTGTGGAGGCGTACCGCGAGGCCATAGAACGTTGTCCTGACCTTGTGAACCTTGACAGTCCGGAACTCTTCATGCAATTATTAGACTCCATTGAGACGGACGACAGGATAAGACATCAGCCACTGTCTGGATATGTTGACCCAATGATAGGCTCTGAAGGCTTGGGGAGGGTGTTCGTGGGTCCGTCATGTCCGTTTGGCATGGCCAAACCATCGCCCGACTGCACCGTCAATTCCAATAGCGGATGGCTGCCCATGCCAGCACCGGTGAACGGATTTGCACAGGTACACGTGAGCGGCACCGGCGGCGGACCCAAGTACGGCAACATTCTTGTGCAGCCGTTTTGCGGCGACACGACTACCATTGTCCATACTGCATTGCGCGAAAGCGAGACGGCTAAGCTTGGATACTATTCCACCACATTCGCCGGTTCGCACATAAAGACCGAGGTGACGGCTGCCCGCCGCGCATCTTTCTATCGCTTCACCTATCCTCGCGGACTTCGAAACAAGTCGCTCGCCATAGACGCGGGCTTCTTCTTGGGCGAGAGTCCAATCCCTGACACACGTGAGGCGCAGCAATTTGTCGGCTCGCAAATACACGTTGTGTCAAGCACAGAGGTGGAGGGCTACAGCCGCGTGCGCGGCGGATGGAACAACGGACGGGCCTACACAGTGTATTTCCATGCCGTTTGCGACAAGCCGTTCAGCATTTTCCGCACATGGAAAGGGGAAAGGCTTACCGGCGATGCAGTACAGGCCGACACCGGCGACAAGACGGGCGCGCTGATAACGTTCAACGAGGCCGACACGGTGGTGCAGATGAAGATCGGCATCTCGTTTGTCAGCGAACAGAAGGCACGTCTGAACTGCTATGAGGACTGTAGCGGCTGGGCCTTCGAAGGAGTCAGAGAAAACTTGGTGAACCAGTGGGAACGGTTGCTGCACAAGATTGAGATTGGCAACGATGTGCCTCTGAGCGGCAAGCGCATGTTCTACACCGCACTCTACCACACCATGCTCATGCCAACCGACCGCACTGGCGACAATCCGCTGTGGAGTGGCGATGAGCCATACTTTGATGACTTCTACGCAATCTGGGACACCTACCGCACGTCGCTGCCTCTCATCACACTGATTGACCAAAAGCGTGAGGTGGACATCGTGCGTTCGCTCATCGACATATACAGGCACGATGGCTATATGCCCGATGCACGCAGCGGCAACTGCAACGGGCGAACACAGGGAGGGTCGAATGCCGAAATAGTAATAGCCGATGCCTGCGCCAAAGGTCTCGTTGGTATTGACTACGGCATGGGACTAAAGGCCATGCTCAACGATGCCACCGTGCCACCAGGAGGCAACCAAGAGGCCGAGGGGCGCGGCGGACTTGCCGAATACTTGTCGCTTGGCTATGTTCCCTATGGCATTCCGCGTGCGGGAAACCGTACTGTGGAGTATGCCTTTTGCGACTGGGCAATAGCCAAGGTGGCGCAGTCGTTGGGCATGGAAGACGTTGCGCACCAGTACATGCAGCAGTCGGCCAACTGGAAAAACCTCTGGCGCAGCGACTATACCGAAGATGGCGTGAGCGGATTTATAATGCCGCGCGCCTCCGACGGCCAGTGGCTCGACTCACTGCCTTTTGGACATTCCAAGGTTCAGCATCCGAATTTCCGCTATACGGCCACTACAAGGGAAGGACCATGGTACACTCCATGGTGGAACACGTTCTTCTATGAAGGCACTTCGTGGGAATACTCGCTTAGCGTGCCGCACGATGTGCCTGGGCTTATGGCCTTGTGTGGAGGGAAGGATGCATTTGTAAGAAGACTCGACCGTTTTTTCGACCACGGATACTTCAATGTGGCCAACGAGCCTTCGTTTCTTACCCCATGTCTTTATCACTGGGCTGGCCAGCCTTGGCGCAGCGCCGACCGTGTGCGTGCCATTGTCGAGGGCAGCTACTCCGACAAGCCCGACGGTTTGCCCGGCAACGACGACTCTGGAGCCATGTCCTCGTGGCTGGCGTTCCACATGATGGGGCTTTATCCCAATGCCGGCCACAACTATTACCTGATAGTTGCACCAATGGTGAAGCGTACTGTGATGTGGCCAAAGCCTGGTGTCTCGTTCACGATAGTGACCGATGGTCTGTCTGCCAAAAACCGCTACATACAAGAGGCGTGGCTCAACGGACATCCATATCCTTACTCTACGCTTGCCCATGCCGACATCTTGAAAGGCGGCACTCTCGTGTTGAAGATGGGAAAGACGCCGAAAGACAACATTAAAATGAACGTTGAAGAATGAAAAACATACGCCATACTATTGTTTTCGCGCTGTGCTGGCTGTCGTTGGCCATGTATGGGGCAGATGTACAGCTTGCCGACACTCTGCAATTCCGCTTCTTGCTTCACGGACAGACACGTCGCATGGCCATGGTGGCCGAGTCGGCTGCCGACAGTTCCGTACTACTGCGTTGGACCATCGGCTCCGGCCACCGTGTATATAGTGGAGCCTACGCCATGACGGCACAAAGCGTAGAGCGTGGCCACTCGCTATGTTTCCGCCAACCGGAAATGGGACGGACAATCACCGTTCCCGACAGCGAGACCTCGTTTGTTCTCTCGCGCCAGGCGTTTGCCGACATGAGGAATACTGGACGTCTCTTCTACAATGGAGTGCAGTTCGGTGTGGTTGACACTATGGCTTGTGGCCCGGAGGTAGGATCGTTTCATGTGCGCGACAGTGTTGAGGGATGCGAGATGTGGATTGTCAACGACACACGCCTGCCTCTGATATGGAAGATGTGCGGCAATCCGTTGGAGATTGACTGGACAGTTGACAACGTGGCCAAAGCCATGAACGCCAAGCGCAAACTACTGCGCATGGCGTTCATATCAGACCCTCATGTCATGGATGTCAAAGACTCGCCGTCGCACGTGCGCCCCCTGTCGGCAGAGTTGCGCTCCACACGGCTGTTCAACGAAAACGAATATGCCTTTGCGGCTGCCCTTGACGATGCAGTGCAGCGCGGCATACGTCTTGTGGTGCTTCCTGGCGACTTGACTGACGATGGACAACCTTCATGCCAACAAGCCGTGAGCCGCATGCTTCGCGACTACAGCAGACGCTACGGCATGAGTTTTTTCCTGACCACAGGCAACCACGACCCGGCACGCCCCTGGCTCGCCGACAGTGTGGCCACGGGCTTCTACCCGTGTGAGAAGTATCTGTATTGGGCCACGCCATTCTCAACTTACAACCCAAGAAACTATTCGCTGGCCAAAGCATTGGAGGCTTCGGCTGTGGAGCGGCGCACATATATGATGGCCGATGGCGTGACGGCTTGCGACGCAAGCTATGTGGTGGAACCTGTGGAGGGACTGTGGCTGTTGTCGATCGACGGAGGCACATTCCTGCCAACCCCCGACGGACAACATTCCTGCTACGGCAACGCTTCGCCGGGCTATGACCAGGCTTTGCGGCACAAGCCGTTCCTGTTGACGTGGATTAGGCGCGTGGTGGCCGAGGCCAAGCTCTACGACAAACGTGTGGTGGCCTTCTGCCATTATCCAGTCACCGACTTCACTTGCGGCATGGTACAGACCGTGCGTGGGGAATGGGGCGAAAAGAGCCTCCAAGCAGACAGGGTGCCTTCCGACAGTGTGGCCTGGGCGTTGGCCGACAGCGGCATTGAGCTTCATTTCGCAGGACATATGCACCTCAACCGCGCCACTGACATCGTGTCGCCCAACGGCAACAGGATGCACTGCGAGCAAGTACCGTCAACGGCAATGTACATGCCGGGCTACAAGATACTCACATTAGACTCCGATGGCCATTCGGTCGAGACGGTGGGCATAGACAGCATTGGCGGCATGGAGGAACTTCTGTCAATTTACATGGATGAGTACCGCAAGGCCAAGTATTCCGGAGAACAACTGGCATGGTCGCTCAACGACCTGTACAGCATGGCCGACTACAATATGTTTTGCGACATGCATCTGCGACATCTTGTTGACCTCCGACTGGCCAAGCGCGACCTGCCAGACAGTCTTCTCGCCGGGCTTATGCGCTGCGATGGTCGCCAGTTGGCGCACGTCTGCGGCATTGACAAACTGGAAGGGCAATGGAATTGGACGGGGAAAGACCTGCTTTACGACTTTTACAGACTGTTCTACGGTGGACTTTCGGCTTTGGAGCAGATCCCTTCGGGACGCCTTCGGCAGTATTCCGCCCTGTTCCGCGGTCTTGACTCAATACCTGCCAAGTCGGTCTTTGCCCGTCAACTGGCCGTTTTCGGGCGTGTCTTTGAACGTTTGCTTCCGTGAAACGTAAAACCGCCACTTGGCTGTTTCAAGCATCCGCTTTTTGATGCGCAAACAGCCGTCTTGGCAACCGTAAACCGCCCTTTTTCGCAATCCAAATGCCAGCCACGCGCCACAACCAAGGCGTGTGGCACGTGGCATTTCCGTTTTTTTAAGTTGGCAATCAGCTTGTTATAGGTAAAATAATGTAACTTTGCAAAGTTTTAAACCAGAAACAAGCATGAAGATAGCATTAATCGGCTATGGCAAGATGGGCAAGATGATAGAGCAGATAGCCCTAAGCCGTGGCCACGAGATAGTGAGTGTCATTGACATTGACAACCAAGGGGACTTTGACAGTCCCGCTTTCGCATCGGCGGAGGTTGCCATAGAGTTCACATCCCCTACATCCGCCTACGGCAACTACCTGAAAGCATTTGCGAAGGGTGTTAAGGTGGTGAGCGGTTCCACGGGTTGGATGGCCGACCACAAGGCCGACGTTGAGCGTATGTGCTCGCCCGAGGGAGGCCAGACGCTCTTCTGGGCATCCAATTTCTCAGTGGGTGTGGCCATATTCTCGGCAGTCAACAGATACTTGGCCAAGATAATGAACGGTTTCAACCAGTATGACGTGACCATGGAAGAGGTGCACCACATACATAAGCTCGATGCTCCGAGCGGCACAGGCATAACGCTTGCAGAGGAAATAATAGACAATCTCGACCGTAAAGACCGCTGGGTAAAAGGCACGCTAACCGCCCCCGACGGCACTGTGAGCGGCATCAAGGACTGCCCTGCCGACGCTTTGCGCATAGACAGCGTGCGCCGTGATGAGGTACCGGGCATCCACTCGATATGCTACGACAGCGAGGCCGACTGCATAACCATCACCCACGATGCTCATTCGCGCAAGGGATTTGCACTCGGAGCGGTGCTTGCCGCCGAATATACGGCCAACCACAAGGGACTACTCACCATAAACGATATGTTCAAGTTTTAAGTTACGATGGGAAACGACAAGAAACAGAAGCCTACACCGAAGCAATGGCTCAAGCTGGCCACCGTTCTCGTGCTCTATCTGCTCTTCCTCGTGTGGGTGAAGAGCTGGTTGGGGCTGATTGTAGTGCCATTCATATATGATGTATACATAACAAAGAAGATACGTTGGCAGTGGTGGAAAGATGCTGAACGTCCCGTGAAGTTCATCATGTCGTGGGTTGACGCTCTCGTTTTCGCCCTTGTGGCCGTCTATTTCGTCAACCTGTTCTTCTTCCAGAACTATGTTATCCCCTCAAGCTCGCTCGAAAAGTCGCTGCTCACGGGCGATTACCTGTTTGTAAGCAAGGTGAGCTACGGTCCCCGCATACCCGAGACGCCTTTCACCATGCCGCTCACGCAGCACACCCTGCCCATTGTGGAGTGCAAGTCATACATCGAGTGGCCTCACTGGGACTACCGCCGCGTGAAAGGCTTGGGCAAGGTGCAGCTCAACGACATCGTTGTGTTCAACTATCCTGCCGGCGATACCCTGTGCTCTGCACCTCGCTATCAGGCATACGACTACTATCAGATGTGCTACTCCATAGGTTACCAGATATATCCGCAGCGTCCCGACCCCGACTCTCTGTCGGTTGAAGACCGTATGCGCTATTTCGATGCCATCTATTCTGCCGGACGCGAAGCCATAAAAGCCAACTCCGCCGAGTACGGAGAGGTGATTACACGACCTACAGACCGCCGCGAAAACTATGTGAAGCGGTGTGTGGGACTGCCGGGACAGACACTTCAGATAAAGAACCGCATTATTTATCTTGACGGCAAACCCAACAAAGAACCCGAAAACGTGCAGTACACCTACCGTGTAAAACTGCGTCAGGGGCTGCCGGACGACCTCATGAAGGAGCTTGGCATATCCATGGAAGACCTAACGAGCCTGAACACGCAAGGCTTCATGCCACTCACAAAGCGTGCAGTAGCCGCCTTGGCCATGCGAAAAGACCTGGTGGAGAGCATAACCATCAACACAGATGCCACAGACCTGGACACTTATCCTCTCAACGGCAACAAGCACTGGACGAGAGACAACTACGGACCTATATGGATTCCGGCAAAAGGCAAGAGCATCCAGCTCACTCTCGACAACCTGCCCATATATGAACGCCCCATTCGGGTGTATGAGGGCAACGACCTGAAAGTGACTGACGGAAAAATATACATCAACGGCAAGCCGGCAACGGCCTACACGTTCAAGCTGGACTACTACTGGATGATGGGAGACAACCGCCACAACTCCGCCGACTCGCGCTACTGGGGCTTCGTTCCCGAAGACCACATCGTCGGGAAGCCAATCTTCATCTGGTGGTCGAGCGATCCAGATCGCCACGGACTCTCCGGAATACGATGGAACCGGCTGTTTAGCATCGTCGACAACATAAAATAGCATTTCAAAACAAGCCATGCAACGATGCCACCAGCCACAAAATCATTGTTGACAACATAAAAAACGGCATTGAAAACCGCCATCCAGTTCCTCCTTGCCCTGCTTGTCGCAGCCTTTGCAGTGGCCGCTTTCAGGGCACTTGCGTTCACCTTGTACACGGTGGACGGGCACAGTCTTGAGCCGGAACTGATGGAAGGTGACCGTATTCTGGTCAACCGATGGAGCTACGGACTAAGAACAGGCGGCGGAAAAGGGCTTTTCTACTACGGGAGGCTGTTGGCTTCACCTGTTGAAAAGGGCGACATCGTGGCTTTCGACAGTCCTGACGAGGGGCATAAGGGCGTGTTTGTGTGCCGCTGCAAGCACATTCCGGGCGACACAATCTCCGTTGGAAAGGGTTCATACCTTGTTCCCGGGCGCGAGGCAACCTGCGCTGACGAAGACTACTACTGGATGGAGGCTCTCGGAAAGGGCGGCTTGGACAGTCGACAGTTCGGTCCTGTACCCGAAAGCCGCATAATCGGAAGGGTTTGTCTGGTGGTTTACAGCCGCAACAAGAGCCGTCCTCTGCTTGAAAGTTTCAGGAGTGAGCGGACGCTGCTGCTAAAGTGAATACTTGTCGCTATTGCTGAAGTGAACATTTGCCAACGGTGCTGACTATAATGACAGAAAAGCAAGTTCTTCTTAGTACAACCTACTTCGGACCGGTGCAGTGGTATCAGAAACTGTACCGCTACGATCGTGTTTTCATTGAGCGGTGCGACACTTTCCGCAAGCAGACCTACCGCAACCGCTGCGTAATAGCCACCACCAACGGTGCGCAGGCGTTGACTGTGCCTGTGGAAAGAACCGATGGGGCGCAACAGGTCAGGGACATCCGCATAAGTGACCACGGCAACTGGCGGCACATCCACTGGCACGCGCTGCTCAGCGCATACAGCGAGTCACCTTTTTTCGACTACTATGCCGATGACATCCGTCCGTTTTTCGAGCGCAAGTGGGAGTTTCTCTACGATTACAACATGGAGATTTGCCAGAAGATGTGCGAGCTTCTTGACATAACTCCGCACATCGGCCCGACAGAGCAGTACGTCCATGCCGATGAATTGCCACGTCAAGATTGTGAAATGACAGACTTCCGCGATGCCATAGACCCCAAACATCCGTTGGAAGACCGTGACTTCACCCCCAAAAACTACTATCAGGTTTATGCCGTCAAGCACGGTTTCATGCCTAATCTAAGCGTGCTTGACCTGCTTTTCAATATGGGTCCCGAGGGAATCTTCTATCTTTAGAGCCTCATACTGCCATCTTTAGATCAGCCTCATACTCTCCCCGAACTCCTTGTCAATCGAGTTGCTTATGCTCTTGCAACAGTTGGCGGAGAAGAGCAGGGCGCAATGTATCAGGTCGTCCCATTGTTCTTCGGTGAGTCCGCGTTCCATGTCTTCGCGCGTTATTCCGTTCTTTATTATGCCGTAGACGAAACCCGCATTGAAGTTGTCGCCTGCTCCAATGGTGCTCACAGTGTCGGTTTCTATCACGGGATACTGCTTGCTCAGTCCGTTTTCCGCCCTTAGTTCCACTGGATCTTTGCCCTGCGTGTATATGAACTTCTTTGTATAGAAGGCTATTTCGCTGCGATAGACAGAGTCGGGGGTGTCTTTCTTGAACATTACGCTGAAGTCTTCCTTGCTGCCGCGCACCACGTCGGCATACTCAAGGTTCTCAAGTATGTTGGGCATAACCCTTATCACCTCGTTCTTGTGCGACGGTCTGAAGTTCACATCATAGTAGAGTATGGCACCTTTACTGCGCGCATGCTCAAGAAAGCCCTGCACCTGCAGTCTTATGACGGGGTTTATTGCATAGTAGGAGCCGAACATCACCACATCGTCGCGCCCCACTTCCGGATAGGAGAAGTCGAGCTGGTCGTGCGGATGGTCCTTGTAGAATATGTATTCGGCATCGTTCGACTCGTTGAGAAAGGCCAGTGACACCGGCGACTTGCTGTTCGGATAGACGTTTATGCCATCGCTGTTCACCCCGTTGTCCTGGAGAAATTTCACTATGTTGCGCCCTATGCGGTCGTTTCCGGCCTCACTTATGAACATGGCGGGCACTCCTGTACGCCCCAGCGATATTATTCCGTTGAACACGGATCCTCCCGGCACAGCCCCGATGGGCTGGTCGTTCTTGAAAATTATGTCGAGCACCGTCTCTCCGATGCCTATTACTTTGCGCATTGTCTGTTCCTTTTTTGGGTTGTCCAGCTTGTTTGCAGCGGTTGGCTTATACTTTTTGCCCCTGCTTCTCAAGAAACATGTAGAGAGCCTGGCGTATGGACCGCAGTCCGAACTGCTCGGTGCGTATGTCCTTGATGGGCACCCACATGCACTCGGCAGCATCATCGGCGGCCACAGGAGTATCGTTGCCGTCTATGTCGCAGCGGAAAAAGATGTCGAGAGTGCGTATGTCCAAGCCCGAATAGCGGTAGATGTTGGGCAGGGAAAACAGATATTCAGCCTTGGTTACGGTCAGTCCCGTCTCTTCCTTCACTTCGCGGGCTATGGCCTCTTCGGCGGTTTCGTCCATATCGGCAAAACCTCCGGGCAGGTCGAGCGTACCTTTGGCCGGCTCTTTGCCCCTGCGCTCCACAAGCAGTTCGCCCTTGGCGTTTACTATGAATGCCGCTGTGGCTGCGCCGGGGTTCATGAAGAACTCGAAACCGCAGTTCTCGCATTTCCGACTCTTGACACTGTTCACTTCAAAATGTTTGCTTCCGCACATCGGGCAGTAGCCGAATTTCTCTAAAGGGTGCATAAGATAGGTATTCAAAAATAACGTGATGCAATATTACGAAAAAATATTTATCTTTGCAATACAGCTCGGCCATTTTCTGTGACCACACGTGGCACCGGTAGTGAGCCGAACCTTTTCTCAAACGACAAACCAACACTTAGGAGCGATTTTTATATGAAGAAAACATTGTTGCTGCTTGCCCTGCTGTTGACGGCAAGCATAGGAGTAGTGGCCGGAAAACCTGTGGAAATTGCATTATGGCCGTCGGGAGCACCACACAACAACGGCCACGCCAACGACACAGCAAAGGTGATTGTGTATCTCCCGGAGGCCTCCAAGGCCACAGGACGCGCCGTAGTGATTTGTCCCGGCGGTGCATACATGGCACTGGCCATGGGACACGAGGGGTGCGACTGGGCGCCTTTCTTCAACTCGCAGGGCATTGCCGCCATCGTGCTGAAATACCGTATGCCCTACGGCAACGGCAATGTACCTCTTGAAGATGCCGAGGAAGCCATGCGCCTGGTGCGCCGCAACGCCGCCACATGGGGCATCAACCCCAAGCAGGTGGGTATAATGGGGTCGTCGGCCGGTGGACATCTGGCTTCTGCCGTAGCCACATTGTCCAAGGGAGATGCTGCCCCCAACTTCCAGATACTGTTCTATCCTGTGATAAACATGGACCCGAGCCTTGCCCGTGTGGTACACGACAACTTTCTTGGAAAGCATCCGTCCAAGAAAGACATAAAGAAATACAGCACGGACCTGCAGGTTTCCCGTGTCACCCCAAGGGCGTTCATTGCTTTGAGCGACGACGACCATATTGTCCTTCCGGCTCATGGAGCCAACTACTATATGCAATGCTACCGCCACGACGTGTCTGCCTCACTTCACGTCTATCCGTCTGGCGGTCACGGCTGGGGCATCCGCCAAGACTTCCCCTACCACATAGAGATGCTGCTCGACCTGAAAGCGTGGCTAAAGAGCTTTTAGCCTGTATTGTTCATAAGCCACAAAAAGAAAGCTTTCGTACCTAATAGCCACTACGAGGATAGCTAATGGCTACTACGAGGATGGCTAATAGCTATTATGAGGACTGCTAATGGCTATTACGAGGAAGTCTGGTCAGGAAGTGCGGCACCTCCGCACCATTGTGAAGTTGACGTAAATGAGCACAAAAACAAGTACGTATTAATTTGAAAAGGGCGGCTGTCTTCACAGACAACCGCCCTCGTTTCTTACGGCCGTACGGTCTCTCTCGACCGCCGTGCCGCACAAAATCATCTATTAAGTATAAAAAATCATCATGGTTTATTAGTCCTCGTCGTCCATACCCCAGAGGTCAGAATTGTTTTCCTTTGAGAGTATTGCATCGCTACCTGTAATGGTGTTTGTCTTGTCTATGGCATCGCTGAAATTCGATCCGCACAACATTGACTCCATTTCCATCTCTCTTGCCTCTGTCAGAGGCTTCATATATGTCTTTTTCATAATTTCTTCTGTGTTATTGTCGTTAATAGTTTCATTCGTTATTTCACAACCACCTTCTTGCCGTTGTGGATGTACAGACCCTTTGCGGGCTTCTGCGTCTTCACGCCTTGCAGAGTGTAGTATGCACCGTCGGCATTGCCCTGCTCTGCCTCAACAGCATTGATGCCGGTTATGTCGCCGCCCATGCTGATGAACTTTGCAGCTGATGAGGTGTCCACCTTCAAGTAAGCCTTGCCGGCAGGTATCACTACATCGCTGGCTACAAGGGCGAAGCCCACCTTGCCGTCGTTCTGTGTCAGAGCATAGTATGATGCGCCGTCGCTCGTCACGTTGCTTGTTGCAGCCACGAGGTCGTTGTTCTCTATAGCCTTTGCCTCTGCGCTTGTCACGGTCAGCTCATAGCTTCCCTCTGCTGCGCCTACCAAGATGCCCGTGCCGGCAGGTATCACAGTACCCGCAGCCACTTCTGTCTTCTCCACAGCATCACCAGCTTCGTTCACCTTCACAGTATACACCTTTACATCTGTTTCGGGAACAACCACATTGTAGTTTGTTGCATAGGTTGCGTACTCGGCAGAAGAGACGGCAACGGTAGAAGATACTTTTTCTATCAAAACATAGTCAAGAATGGCATTTGACGAAGAAGGATTAACGCTAACCGTGGTACCCTTGGCCAATTTCACGTTCTCTATTTTCTTTATACCCGTTGTTCTAACGTAGTTGACAGACCATGTTAGGTTGATTGCCTGCAGCTCTGTCTCTCCGTTGTTTACAGTCAGAGTTGTTGTTTGGCCTGTATTGTTACTGCAAACGGCAAAGGTCAGATTATAAACACCGTCTTCATCTACAGTCCAAACAGTTTGATTTTCTTTAATTGACCTTATTGCACCGTTTGATGAATACTGCGAATTTTCCTCTTTTTTTGCGCCTATACCCATGTCTTCGCCCTCTTTGAAGAAGGCAACGCCATTGTATGCCGCATACGTAACTCCAGATGATGTTTCTTCACCCACAGTAATAGTCTTATTGAAAGAACTTTCCGTGCAAGTGTATGTCACTTGCTCGTTGTCGTCTGTGAGATACTTAGGATAGCTGACATTCAAAGATTTCCCAACATAAGCAGCTTCATCCGTCAATATGTTCTTCAGCACTTTGCCGCTTTCATCAACGAGATCCACGATGTAAGTCTTCTTTGCTTTCTCTGTCATTGTGAAAGAGACTGATGGATTTTCCGTTCCGACAGTAAAGCTACCGGTGCAATCCTCATATCCACCCAGTACGGCTTTGTAATAATACGTTGTATTGCCAGTCAAAGTGCCGTTTAAGACGGTTTCTGTGTATTGGTCATCGCTATAAATTGTCACTTCAGGAACAACTCCGTTGGTTTCTGTGAAAGTCGCCGTATATAATGTCTCGTTTGAATATTCAAGTTTCAGAACTGGTTTGGTCTCTGATTCCTTTGAGTATACAGTACAAGAGAGTCGTGTACCATAAATCACAAAGGAAACATCGCCATTTTCGTCAGCATTATTATTCAAGTAGTCAACCAAATTACTATTTGAAAAGCTACAAGTCTGGGTGCTACTGGCTTTTATTGATACGTAAGCATCTAAAGGATGAATATTCAAACTTGAGGCACTACGCGTATTCATGCCAGCATTACTTGCTGTCACCGTATTCTCTTCCCAAGAGTTACTGTCAAAATACGCCAGGCCAATAGAACGTGCACTGCCATTGCCATTAGATCCAGTAACAGACAAAGTGGCACTTGTTATCTTGCCTTTGTAATCTTTTACATTGAATTTCATCAATGTAATATGGGTTTCGCCATATGTTTTAAGACCAGGAGTAGCGTTTGTCCACATCTCTTGCCACCCTCCTGTTTTCAAGTCCGTGGCTGAGCCGTAATTCGCCGCCTTAGTTTCATCGTTAGTCCAATCAAGATACGTGTCGGCCGTAGGGTTGAGTTCAACCTCATCCGCCCAAGCTCCCGTTACCCCAAAGGCCAAGGCAAAGGCCGCAAGGGTTGTTTTCAGTAGATTTCTCTTCATAGTTTTTTGTTCTTGTGTTAATAGTTAATGTTATTTGAAAAATGTCTTTTTGCTAAATGGATGAATAGAATGCACGGCTTAACTGGGGCGCAGCGAGGACGCTGCACCTACTAAGTTTGCTCTTACGTTTCGGTCTTTCTGCGCGAATGGTACGAGGGGCACTATACTTCCTATGCGCAATGGCACCTGCCAATGCGCTATATAGAATAAGGTACAAAGACCTTAAAGCACCTGTCAGGGTGCTATGAATAGTAAGGAATAAGGAGTTTGATGTAAGGAATTGGGAGCGAAGTGCTACTGAAGCTTGGGCGCAAAGGTGCGACTGACTATATAAAAAGCCAGTGCCTACCCCCCCCCGATGGGTTCCCATACGGCCATTAAACCACACGGAGAGAGCGTTGCCCTTCAGTTTTTCCAGCATCACCATTGTTTATCTTGTCTTGCGTTTTAGGTGGGTTTCAATGTGCAACCCTTAGTTTTCCATTGCCGCTCCGGCGAGAACTTTTCAGAACTCACATCGTATTCATTGAGCGTAGCAGTTCATTTCCTCGCTTGCAAATATACCGTTTTATTATATCAAAGCCAAACAATTATCGCTTTTTCGTTCAAAATGGCACGTTTTTACAATCTTTTTGTACAATAATCGAGTGAAGTAACTGTGCAGCGGTAGGTGCATGACAACCCCCAAACAAGGCTTGAATTGCATTGAAAGGTGTCTTGTTGTGTTTCTTG
>CAVAQY010000006.1:0-57382 GCA_963590865.1 Bacteroidaceae bacterium
TTCCGTAGTTCGGAACGAAACTTTCAGTTGGACAAAGATACAACTTCTATTAGGTAAATGCAAAATCACACAATGACTTCTCGTGGTTTTCTCAGCAGCCATCTCCAGATGTTTTCTTCGAGCTGCATTCGATTGTTGAGATGGCCAAGAAACACAACAAGACACCTTTCAATGCAATTCAAGCCTTGTTTGAGGGTTGATACATTGTCATGCACCTACCGCTGAACAGTTACCTCACAAGTAAAAACAGGCTATGTTTTATACCCGTTTTAGAGCTATAACAAGGCATTTTACTATGCCATGACCGTGTTTTTAACGTCGATAAGTTTCAAATTAAAAGTTCTCAATCCCTCAAAAATCGTTTTGACACACCCTCTACTAAGTTAGCCTATGCTCCGGGGCTTTGGTTAACTAACTTTGCTCTGGCGTAGTAGGTGCGGTGTCCTCACCGCATCCATTCGTGCTCCATAAGGATTGTTTTCTGTCCTTACTCCACGTCTGACTCCATTTCGCTTTGAGGTGCGAATGGTGAAGACACCGTGCCTCCTAAGGCGTGCGCCGTTTCTGAGGCTTCACTATGAGGTGTTAGCTGCTTGCCTTTTCAGGAGGTGCGGCTCCCCCGCTGCGCCGTTCGTGCGCAGATGAAGTGCAAGCCATTCTTCATGCGCTGAAGTTTTTAAATCCTTTAGACATTAACCTTATTTAACTGTCACTTATTGATTTTCTGTTATATTCTCTTTACTTTTGCAAACAAACCTAAGACACCTAAGACTGAAGAGCCTGACTACTAACAGCTTTTTATAGCTCTATATACATTAATTAAACTTACTTATTACAACATTATGGGAAAAACAAACTCGCTATTATTAGCGTTTGCCCTGCTCGGAAGTTCTGTCGGAGCATGGGCACAGACGGATGTGACGGCATCCGTCAAGACAGACAAAAGCAGTTGGGGAGGAAGCGGCACTTATGGTAGCGTCACTCTGTCAACTGGCACAACAGCATCTTTGGTAGAAAGGTATTATGACCCCTTCCCATGTGATGAAATTCCGTTGAAACAAACGCTCTCTGTGGAAAACGGAATTTACATGGCTACTCTTTATGCCCACTCTAATTTAGCTTGGATTTCTTCTGATTTGAGTGACGGTCAGTCTGACTATGCTTATGTTTACGCCAAGAGTGGCGAGAATACAGCTAAGACTTATATAGTGGCAAACCGCTCAACAGGCATATCTGCGTATAAGAAATATGATGTTGTGGTTGAGGTAGCGGATGGTAGTCTTGAACTTGGCTTGGGTTTGGACAATAAGAACCTGTCGAACTGGCACACCATTCAAATCTACCAACTGACCAAGTATGACAGTTACGACCAACTGCTCGCCCCATTAAAGTCGCCGTTAAAGAACGCCCTTGATGAGGCCAATTCCTATTACACTAACTCTACAGACAATACAGCAGGTACGGCTAAGTCAACTTATAAGACTGCCATCGACAAGGCACAGACCACATACGATGATGCCGACACGTATGATAAGGCGGTTGCGGCCAAAGAGGCTATGGAAACAGCCATTTCCGATCTTCAAACCGCTTACCAGACATTTGCCTTAAGCGGAGCCATGCCTACAGAAGGCCATCCTTTTGACTTGACTTTCACTCTGACAAATCCGACCTTTGGCAACAATAATGCTGACGGATGGAATTACAGCAAAGTTCCAAATTTCGAGACTTTTGGCAATGCAGAATATTACCAAACAGCTTTCGATATTTCCCAGACAGTAAAAGACCTGCCGCAGGCCTACTACAAGCTAAAGGTTAAGGCATTTCAACGTCCTGGAGGATATGGAGACGTAACAACTGCATATGTAAATGCAGAGGACAAGGCTGACGGAACAGCTAATGTCAGCGCAGAGATATATGTGAACAGCGGCTCGCAGAAGATCAAGAACATCGCATCGCCATTATTGGAGGCAGCACTCGGAAAGGGAGGTAGAGAGCAGAGTACTAAAGTCAATGGGACGGATTACTATGTGCCCGACAACATGAACTCTGCCGACAAGTATTTCGGCGAAGGCTATTACGAGAACGAGATTGAGCTTATCTGCACAACAGGTGAAGCCAAGATGGGTTTCCGCTGCACCGAAACAGGTAATGGCTACTGGACTATCTTCGATGACTTCCGTATTTATATGACCAAAGCTCTTGATGTGGAAGCCTATCAGACAGTTTACCGCAACGCCATTGCCGAAGCCCAGCGCACCATCAGCCTGAACCCGGATGTGAAAGGAAAGGAAAAGGCCGACTTGGATGCATTGATTGAGGCAACAGAACCTACGACCATCGACGCTTTGAAAGAGGCTACAGAGAAGATTGAGACCGCAGCTGCTGCCTATGCAGCCGCCAACGACAGTTGGAAGCGTTACTCTTATGCTGCACAGGCCGCAACAAAGGCTTCTGTATCTTACACAGACTTCTCCAGCGACAACACAAAGACTGCAAGCGATGCCTTGACAGCAGCCAACGAACTCCTCGTTTCATCTCTGAAAGCAGCCGAAACAAAGTTAAGCACAATAACTTCAGGCGACATTACATACGGCTTTGAGAAAGGCGAGTATGCTCCCTATGTGATAGGAAAAGCTCAGGTTACTATAACCAACATGAAAGAAGACGACAACATTTCGGACACAAAGGTAGCCGCAGCCGATGCTTCTGAACTTTACGATGCCGTAGCCAGCATATTCGGTTGGACAGCCAACACCGAAGAGGTTAACGCCATCTATGACGGTACGCTGAAAAATGCGCCCATACAGGCAACATCTGAAAACGTTGTACTTCCCGGATGGAACACCGTTATCGGCAACACCCGCCAGACATTCCAGGGATCTGACTCCAAGGCTTGCTTGGCTGGAGCCGACGACCAGACAGGTCTGTTCGTACACACCGGTACTTACCAGTACGGCAATACCGCTGGCTACACCATGCCTCTGAAGGCCGGATACTACAGAGTTTCTGTCAAGTACTGCTCATGGGAAGGCACAAGCAACAATGGTTTGGGTCTCACCATTCTGAAGAAAGACGGCGACGCTGTGGCAACAAAGAATTTTGGAGCAAACAGTACCAATGTAAGCAATAGCAGCGCTTTCAAAAAGGCAGTCATGGACTTTGAGGTGAAAGAGGCCGGCAACTATGTGCTGAGCATATATGCTAACGGTAACACCTTTATGACTGACTTCTATATCCTCAAGGCTACGGCTACTGACCTGACTCTTGATGAGGCTGCAACGTACACTCCGGAGGCTGCATACGCCAATGTAACGCTGAAGCGCACGCTGGTTCAGGGATGGAACGGACTGGTTCTGCCGTTCGACATGACCGTTGCAGATGCAAAAACGACATTCGGAGCTTCTGATGTAAAGGCGTTCAGCGGCATCAGCGTTGACGCAACCAAGGGAACGACTCTGAAGTTTAAGGATGCAACAAGCATCGAGGCTGGCGTACCTGTTATGATTAAGGTGACCGACACACCTGCTTCCAATGAATACAAGATTGACAATGTGTTCCTGCCCGGCACAGACTTGGCTCCCCAGTCATACACAGAGAACGATGTGACCTACTCGTTCCAGGGCACATACGCCAACACCAACCTGGCAGGCAAGACATTTGCACTCATCCAGGGTTCACACATCTACAACTACGACGGCACAGAGACTTCGGTTAACGCCAAGACCTTCCGCGCCTACTTCCTCAACGAGACTCCCGAAGCATCGGAAAGCAAGCTGTACGGCTTTGACCTCGGCGACATAGAAACAGGCATCACAGAGGTAAAGCGCAAGGCTAACGGCAACGCCGACAAGATGTTCGACCTGCAGGGACGCAGCGTGAAGAACGCCGCCAAGGGTCTCTACATCAAGAACGGCAAGAAGGTGATTGTGAAGTAATCCTGCCGTGCGAGAGAAGACAACCAAGTTTCAAAACATTAAAGCAAATAACAACTATGAAGAAGCAATATAGTAAGCCTCGCACAGAGGTAGTGACATTCAGCTTGGAAACGTTCATTGCTGCATCCGTAACCGTAACCGGAACCGAAGGTCTGGACGGTGTAACGGTGGGCGACGACAAGCTAAGCGATTTCTCAAAAGACCACAACGACCTGTGGAACTTTGACGATGAGGACTAAGCCCCTGAGGCTATACTAACAGCAAAGGAGGCAAACACCCATGAGCGGTGTTTGCCTCCTTTCGTTTTGTCAGTAGTGGTCTTTCTGTGATTCGCCCTATAGGAGGGTTGTCACCCATTCGCTCCCAAGAGTTTGGTCTATGTACGCCAACTTCGCACGGATGGTGCGGATGGAGCGGCGAGTGCGCCGCACCTCCTAAACATTGCGCTTGTTTACGTCAAAATGCGCAGGAGCGTTGCTTTGGTGGGCGAATTACTTCATTCCGCACGTGGGACACCACGGCTTGAGCTGCTGGAAGAAGTCGTTGCCCTTGTCGTCAACGAGGATGAACGCAGGGAAGTCTTCCACGCGAATCTTCCAGATAGCCTCCATGCCCAGTTCGGGATATTCCACACACTCGATGCTCTTGATGCTGCTCTGCGAGAGAACAGCGGCCACGCCGCCGATGGTGCCGAGATAGAAGCCGCCGTGCTTCTTGCAGGCATCAGTTACCACCTGACCGCGGTTGCCCTTGGCAATCATCACGAGGCTTGCGCCGTGGTCTTGGAACTCGTCAACATACGGGTCCATGCGGTTGGCTGTGGTCGGTCCCATAGAACCGCAGGGATAGCCCTCGGGAGTCTTGGCCGGTCCGGCGTAGAGTATGGGGTGGTTCTTGAAGTAGTCGGGCATTCCCTCACCTGCATCAAGACGTGCCTTCAGCTTGGCGTGGGCGATGTCGCGTGCCACGATGATGGTGCCTTTCAGATTTACACGTGTGCTTACGGGATACTTGGCCAGTTCCTTGCGCACAGCGTCTATGCCGTTGTCGAGATCAATCTCTATTCCCTTTGTTCCCTCGCCTGGCTTGCGCAGCTCTTCGGGAATGAGTTCGGTGGGGTTGGAGTCCATCTTCTCCAGCCAAACGCCGTCCTTGTTTATCTTGGCCTTGATGTTGCGGTCGGCCGAACAGCTCACTCCCATACCGATGGGGCAGCTTGCGCCGTGGCGCGGCAGACGGATTACACGTATGTCGTGGGCAAGATACTTGCCGCCGAACTGTGCTCCGAGACCTATGCGGTGGGCTTCGTCGAGCAGCTTTGCCTCAAGGTCGACGTCGCGGAAGGCGCGGCCTGTCTCGTCACCGGTGGTGGGCAGATTGTCGTAGTACTTGATAGAGGCGAGCTTTACGGTGAGCAGGTTCTTCTCTGCACTCGTACCGCCGATGACGAATGCTATGTGGTAGGGCGGACAGGCAGCCGTGCCGAGGCTCTTCATCTTCTCCACGAGGAACGGCAGCAGCGTGCCTTCGTTCTGTATGGTGGCCTTGGTCATGGGATAGAAGTAGGTCTTGTTGGCCGAGCCGCCACCCTTGGCCACCATCACAAAGCGATACTCGTCGCCCTCGGTGGCCTCGATGTCAATCTGCGCGGGCAGGTTGCAGCGAGTGTTCACCTCGTCATACATATTGAGCGGAGCATTCTGCGAGTAGCGCAGGTTGTCCTGTGTAAACGTGTTGTACACTCCACGGCTCAGAGCCTCCTCGTCCTCGAAGTCGGTCCACACGCGCTGTCCCTTTTCGCCGTGTATGATGGCCGTGCCGGTGTCCTGGCAGAAGGGCAGCACGCCCTTGGCAGCCGTCTCGGCGTTGCGCAGGAACTGCAGAGCCACATACTTGTCGTTCTCCGAAGCCTCGGGGTCGGTGAGTATCTTGGCCACTTGCAGGTTGTGCTCTCTGCGGAGCATGAACTCAACATCGTGGAACGCCTGCTGCGCAAGCAGCGTGAGTGCCTCCTTAGACACCTTCAGGATTGTCTTTCCCTCGAAATCGCCGGTGCTGATGCCTTCGGTGGTCAGCAGTCGGTACTCTGTATCGTCCTTTCCTGTCTGGAACATGGGCGCATACTTGAACTCTGGAGTTGTTGCCATAATTATTTGTTTGTTTTATGTCTTTTGGTAATGAATAATCATTCGTGCCTCTATGCTGTGCGCAACTGTGGGGCAAGCACATACAGATTGATGACCGCCCCGCGCAATAGGCACGGCAAAGTTAGCCATTTTATTTCATTGCCGAGCGGTTTAGCCTGCATTATTCATAGGCCACAAAAGATAACGCATTCCTGTAGGCAAGCCATTTTATGCGCTGAAAGTCTAACGAGTCACACTAATACCCACCACGAGGATAGCTAATACCCACTACGAGGATAGCTAATACCTACTACGAGGATGGCTAATACCCACTACGAGGATGGCTAATACCCACTACGAGGATGGCTAATACCCACTACGAGGATGGCTAATACCCACTACGAGGATGGCTAATACCCACTACGAGGATGGCTAATACCCACTACGAGGATGGCTAATGACTATCATGAGAGACAACTTTTTGTAAACTTGCGAAGAGGTGCGCCAGAGCTTTGGCGATGTAGTAGGCGCAGCGTCTCCATCCCGAACGCATCCCGAACGCATCCCGAAGGTCAAGGTTAGGAATTGAAGAATGTCCGCGCCTAACCATTGACCTCGGTCAAGAAACTTGTGCGTATGGCCAACGCCCCACAGCACGGCTTTGCCCTGACGGCAGTTTGGAGTAACTTTGCACACACAACGACAGCCGCAGGAAAACGGCTGCAAGAAAGACTGTATTCAGACAATGGTAATCAGACAACTCGCCATCCTTTTCGGATGCCTCGCCCTAGGCGAACTAATCATCCACCTCACGGGCGTGCCCCTGCCGTCGAGCATACTGGGCATGCTGGTGCTCACGCTACTGCTAAAACTGAAGGTAATACGCCTTGAGTGGGTGCAGGGACTGGCCGACTTTCTCGTGGCCAACATCGGTTTCTTCTTCGTGCCGCCCGGTGTGGCCGTGATGCTCTACTTCGACGTAATCAAGGCGCAACTGTGGCCGATAGTGACGGCCACGGTCATCTCAACCATATTGGTACTGGCCGTGACCGGCTGGGTTCACCAGATTTACGGCACCACTTCGCAAAAAGTGCGCCACCACTTCCACTCTGACGACGATGAGAAAGGAGGCGAAGAATGAGTTATTTCTCCAACGAGTTTTTCCTCATAGCCCTCACCTTCGGCACATACTTTCTGGGCAAACTGCTGCGCAAGTGGACGGGATGGGTAATCATGAACCCCATACTCGTGGCCATCACGCTGATGATTGTGTTTCTGAAGGTCACAGGCGTTAGCTACGACACCTACAACGAGGGCGGCCACCTGATAGAGTTCTGGCTGCGCCCGGCGGTGGTGGCTCTGGGAGTGCCGCTCTACCTGCAACTCGGAACGATAAAGAAGAACCTTGCGCCAATACTCGTGGCCGAACTGGCCGGATGCGTGGTGGGCATCGTGTCGGTGGTCTATATTGCCAAGAAGATGGGAGCGTCGCACGAGGTGATACTCTCGCTCGCGCCCAAGTCTGTCACTACGCCCATAGCCATGGAAGTGACCAAGGCCGTTGGCGGAATACCGTCGCTCACGGCTGCCGTGGTGGTGTGCGTGGGACTGATGTGCGCCGTGTGCGGCTACAAGACCATGGGTTTTGCCCATGTAAAGAGTCCTGTGGCGCAAGGCTTGTCGATGGGCACCGCCGCCCACGCCATGGGTACGGCCACGGCAATGGGAGTAAACCAGATACACGGAGCGTATGCAAGCCTCGGACTGACGCTCAACGGAATATTCACCTCGCTGCTCACGCCGTCGATAATACCGCTGCTCGGAGTGTAAAGCAGCACAGCCACTCTTCGCCCATTACGGAGTTTTTGCGTACCTTTGCGTATTGTAAGTAGGCGTTCAAAATTATTTGATATGGATATGCGCTTTATTTTTTGACTGTGTGTTCGGATTGAAGAGGGAGTGTAGCGGGCTACACGACCGATGAAAGTCGGGCACACAGGCAAAAAGAAAGTGCAGAGACATGTCAAAGTATAATAGGCACCTGCTGACCAATAAGTATATACGAATAATTTTGAATACCTACTTAACCACAAAAACAAACGAAATGGCACTCGAAAACGACAAGCAGCACAAGGTTTTGTTCATCTGTCTGGGCAACATCTGCCGGTCTCCTGCGGCCGAAGGCATAATGAAGCACATTGTAAGCGAAGCCGGCATGGACGACAGGTTCGTCATCGACTCGGCCGGAATGGGCGACTGGCACGTTGGGCAGTTGCCCGACCGCCGCATGAGAAGCCACGGCCAGCGTCACGGCTACACCTTTGACAGCCGCGCAAGGCAGTTTTCCAAATCCGACTTCAGCCGCTTCGACCATATAATAACGATGGACGAAGACAACCGCCGCGCCGTATTGGCCTTGGCCACAACCGCAGACGAAAGGGCAAAGGTAGTGCGCATGGCCGACTACTTCACCGCCCACCTTGGCCAGGCCACCGTGCCCGACCCCTACTACGGCGGCGACAAGGACTTTGAACTGGTGATAGAACTGCTCGAAGATGCCTGCCGGGGACTGTTCAACAGCATAATCGAAGAATAATCAAGTAACTCTGACCACGGCAATGGAGATGAGCAAGGAGTCACGCACGGCGTGGGACATCATAGAAAACACCGGGGCAAACCTGTTTCTCACAGGTAAGGCCGGCACCGGCAAGACCACATTTCTGAAGGAACTGAGACGGCTGTCGCCAAAGCGCATGGTGGTGCTCGCACCAACCGGAATAGCGGCAATCAACGCCGGAGGAGTAACAATCCACTCGTTTTTCCAACTGCCGCTGTCGCCCTACGTGCCCGGAGCAACCTTTGGAGGCAGCGACAACAGACGGTTTAAGGTGGGAAAGGTGAAGCGCAACATCATACGCACCACCGACCTGATAGTGATAGACGAGATAAGTATGGTGCGTGCCGACCTGCTCGACGCAGTCGACTCGATGATGCGCCGCTACCGCAAGCACGACAAACCGTTCGGCGGAGCACAGCTGCTCATGATTGGCGACGTGCAACAGCTGGCTCCGGTGGTGAAAGACGATGAGTGGGCCATGCTCTCGCAGGTCTACGACACCCCTTACTTCTTCTCAAGCAAGGCGCTGGCCATGGCCGGCTACCTCACCGTGGAACTGAAAACGGTGTACAGGCAGCAGGACGACCGCTTCATAGCCCTGCTCAACCAGATACGCGAGAACCGCGCCACAGCCGAAACGCTGACCGAACTCAACCGCCGCTACATCCCGAACTTTCGTCCGGCACAGGACAGCGACTACATCCGGCTGACCACACACAACCGCCCGGCACAGGAAATCAACGACCAAGAACTGGACAAACTGCCCTCCAAGCTCTACACCTTCAACGCCGAGGTGGGCGGAAACTTTCCCGAAACGTCTTTCCCTGCGGACTTTCAGCTCAGACTGAAGGCCGGGGCGCAGATAATGTTCATCAAGAACGACGCCAACCACCGCTACTTCAACGGCATGATAGGCGAAGTGCTGGAGGTGGAAGACGACAGCATAACGGTGTGCGGCAAGAATGGCGGCAGTCCGTTTGAGATAGAGAAAGCGGAGTGGACCAACTCGAAATACACGCTCGACGAGACCACCAAGGAGATAAAGGAAAGCGTGGAAGGCGTGTTCCGCCAATATCCGGTGCGACTGGCTTGGGCCATAACGATACACAAGAGCCAGGGACTGACCTTTGAACACGCCATAATAGACGCGTCAAACTCCTTTGCGCACGGGCAGACCTACGTGGCCCTGAGCCGCTGCAAGTCGCTCGACGGACTGGTATTGAGTCAACCGCTCAGCCCGTCGGCAATAATAAGCGACAGCCAACTGGACGCCTTCAACAGCCATGTGGCCGACAACGCCCCAACCGACGGACAGGTAAGCTCGCTCGCAAGGGACTTTGTGGTGGCAAACATGGACGACTTATTTGACATGAGCGGACTCAAGGCTGCCACAAACATGGTGATACGCACCCTGTCGGAGCACCTCTCGCGCCGCTACGCCGACCTGCTCAACGCATACCGACGCACCATTGCGCCCATGGAACAGCTCATGGCGGTGGCGCGGAAGTTCAGGGTGCAATACACCCAACTGCTTGCCGACAACGGCGATGCGTCCAATCCGCAGATTCAGGAGCGCATACACAAAGGGGCGGAATATTTCCGTGAAAGCCTGAAGGAACTGGGGCAGCTGATAAAGAAGACAAAGGTGAGCACCGACAACAAGACGGTAAGCAAGCAGTTTGACGAGCGTTTCGACGTGCTCAAGGAAACGTTCGGCATGAAGATTCAGCTGCTCGACTATGAGAGCAAGCCCGAAACCGAGTTCTCCGTGGCCGACTATCTCCGCGCCAAAGCCTGCTTCCTGCTCGGCCAACAGCCGCCAAGCCCAAGCAAAAAGCAGAAACGCACGGCAAAAAGTACTGTTAGTCAGGCAAACGGTACAATACCAAGCCAGACAAGCTCCACAACGACAAGCCCGGCAAACGAGCCAAAGCAGTCAAAAGAACCCAAGCCCAAGAAAGTTCCGACTGGCGAGATAAGCTTCGAAATGTTCAACGGCGGAATGTCGATAGAACAGATTGCCGAAGAAAGAAACCTCGCCGTCAGCACAGTATTCGGCCATCTGGTGAAATTCGTGGCTGAGGGACGGCTCGCACTCAGCCGCCTCGTGAGCCGCGAACACGAGATTGCAATCAGCAACTACCTCATCTCCCACCCCGAAGCGACCACCATGTCGGAGGTTAGGGATGCTCTCGGCGACAGCATCAGCTACAACGAAATACGCGCAGTTATCGTTTCAATGGAAAAAGAACGGGAACAAGGCTGACCAAACCGCCCCTCTGCGCACAACATCCGCACGGGACAGGACACAGAAAAAGGCGTACCAGACCAATAATCCGGTGCGCCTTTTTCCTTTTAAAGTATGCCTTTCAGGCTGTCAACCAACGGTTTTCAAGTCACCAATCCGCACATTTCAGGCAAGTCGATGCCGCGCGGAGCGTTATCCGACGGTGATTTGCCGTGCCACTTTGGCCGTCTTAGGCTCCAGTTTCGGCAGGGCTACGTTAAGGACTCCGTTCTCCACGTGTGCCGAAATCTTGTTCTTGTCAACGTCATCGGGCAGGATAAGCGTCTGCTCGAACTTGCTGTAAGAGAACTCCCGGCGCAGATAGCGCGCATTTTCGGCCCCTTCCTTGTGCTCATCCTTCTTCTCCAACTTCACGACAAGGTTGCCCTCATCGTTTATGTGTACCGTTACGTCGTCCTTTTTCATGCCCGGAGCAGCCAGTTCCACGGTATATTTACGGTCTGTCTCCTTGACATTTATGGCCGGAGCGGTGGCGTTGGCTTTCGGCATATAATAATCTGTACCAAAGAAGTCTCCGAATACGTCGGGCAACCATGCTGTGTTTCTTCTAATCGATGTCATAGTCAAATCTCCTATAGTTTAAATTGTCATTATAATTGTTTGCTTCCGGGCTTCCTCTTTCGTGGTTATCCGTTGCACCAACTGTACCGCAACAAGCATACCAAGCATAGTTTTATATGACATTATGGCCGTTTTGCATGACAAAACGACACATTTGCGACAATTATAGAGTTGTTCGGGGGCAAAGAAGAACTGCCTTTGCCCCCAATAACGAGACTTACTTGCGCCCCTGTATAGCCTTCAGCACGTCCACGGCCTGCTCTACGGTTGTAATCGCGTCGACCGTCATTGAGCGTCGACCGTTGTGTTCGCGCAGGTTGCAGCGGCGGGCGTTGGCGGCTATGTAGGCCAGCATCGCGTCGAAAGCGCAGCTGCGGTAGTACGGACTTTGAGGGTTTGACGGGAAAACGATGGTCATGCGCCCCTGTTTGAGTATCACCTTTTCACAGCCGAGAGCCTTGCCCATGCGCCTCAACGGCACCACCTGCATGAGTTCCTCACCCTCCTTAGGCACCGGTCCGAAGCGGTCGGTCAACCGCTGACGGTACTGTTCCAGTTCCGCATCGGTCTTCAGGTTGTCCAGTTCACGGTAGAGAAGCATGCGTTCGCTGTCGCCCGGCACATAGGTGTCGGGGAAATACATCTCAAGGTCGCTCTCCAAGGCACAGTCGTCCACAAAGTCTCCATCGGTCAGGCCGCCCTTCTGCTCATTGTCGGAGTACAGTTCGGCAAACTCATCGTTCTTCAATTCCGTCACCGCCTGGTTGAGTATCTTCTGGTAAGTCTCATAGCCAAGGTCGGCAATGAAACCGCTCTGCTCTGCGCCGAGCAGGTTTCCGGCTCCGCGGATGTCAAGATCCTGCATGGCGATGTTTATTCCCGAACCGAGGTCGGAGAAGTTTTCGAGAGCCTCAAGCCTTCGGCGTGACTCCGGGTTGAGGTCGGCCAACGGCGGAGCGAGCAAGTAGCAGAACGCCTTGCGGTTGCCTCGCCCCACACGGCCGCGCATCTGGTGGAGGTCGCTCAGTCCGAAGTTGTGCGCACCGTTTATTATAATGGTATTGGCATTGGGAATGTCGATGCCGTTCTCAACGATTGTGGTGGAGAGAAGCACATCATAGTCGTGGTTGCTGAAGTCTATTATGATGTGCTCCAGTTCTTCCGGTTTCATCTGTCCGTGTCCGATGGCGATGCGTGCATCGGGAACGTATTTCTTTATCACGGAAGCTATGTGTTCGAGGTCGCTGATGCGGTTGTTCACAAAGTACACCTGACCGTTGCGGCTCATCTCGAAATTGATTGCATCGGCAATAATTTCCGGACTGAACGTGTGTATCTCCGTCTGTATGGGGTAGCGGTTGGGCGGCGGTGTCTGTATGGTGCTCATGTCCCTTGCACCCACAAGCGAAAACTGGAGAGTACGCGGAATGGGAGTGGCCGACATGGTGAGGGTGTCTATGTTTACCTTCAGTTGCCGCAACTTCTCCTTGGTGGCCACGCCGAACTTCTGTTCCTCGTCGATGATGAGCAGTCCGATGTCCTTGAACTTAACCGACTTGCCTATCAGCTTGTGAGTTCCCACGATTATGTCAATCTTTCCGTCGGCCAAATCGGCCAGTACCTGACGCGTCTGCTGGGCACTCCTTGCACGGGTGAGATAGTCCACCCTTACGGGAAAGTTTTTCAACCGCTTGCAGAACGTGCGGTAGTGTTGGTAGGCCAGCACGGTTGTAGGCACGAGCACGGCCACCTGCTTGGAGTCGCACGCAGCCTTGAATGCGGCACGCACCGCCACTTCGGTCTTGCCGAAGCCCACATCGCCGCACACCAGACGGTCCATGGGGCGCGCACGTTCCATATCGGCCTTGACATCGTTGGTGGCCTTGAGCTGGTCGGGCGTGTCTTCGTAAAGGAAGCTGGCCTCCAGTTCGTGCTGCATGAACGAGTCGTGGCTAAAGGCAAAACCTTTTTCATTGCGCCGACGGGCATACAGACGTATCAGGTCGCGCGCCATATCCTTTATCTTCTTCTTGGTGCGGTCCTTAAGCCGCTCCCACTGGCCCGTGCCGAGTTGGCTCAGTCGCGGCGGTTCGCCGTTGTCCTGTCCCTTATACTTTGACACCTTGTAGAGAGTGTGTATGGACACGTATATGGAGTCGCCGTTCTGATACTGTATCTTTATCATCTCCTGGTAGCCGTCGCCCTGCGGCATACGCACGAGTCCGCCGAAACGGCCGATGCCATGGTCAACATGCACCACATAGTCGCCCACTTCAAACTGCCGGAGTTCCTTGAGCGTGAGTGCCACCTTGCCGCTGCGCGCTTCGTCGGAGCGCAGATTGTACTTGTGGAAGCGGTCGAATATCTGATGGTCGGTGAAGATGCACACGTGCAGATCGGCATCGGCAAAGCCCTCGTGCAGCGTATTTTGAACCGGAGTGAACTCTATGGGTGAACTGGAACCGTCGGTAGGTGCAGTACTGCCTGCGTTCGAGATGGCTTCGGGAGCGGCCAATATCTCCCGCAACCGCTCGTTCTGTTTCTGGCTGTCAGCCAGTATGAACAGCCGATAACCCTGAAGCAGATAGTTTTCGAGCGAGCGGCGAAGCAAGATGAAGTTCTTATGGAACAGCGGCTGGGCGGTTGTGTTGAAGCGTATGGCTGCATCAGGAACGCGCACCCGGCGGTTGCCGGTCTCCACAAGACGGAAACGGGTTACTCCTTCGGCAAAGCTGCTGCCCGTGCAGAGCCTCATCTCCTTACGCATCACGTCGGTTATGGACTTGCGCTCCATCTCCGTAGCATTCTCCAACCGCTCGGCCACGGCCTGTTGCGAAAAGCCTTCGTCATAGATACGCCCCACTCTGTCCTGCACATAGGCCATGTCCTTGGCCACGAGCACGGTGTCTTCGGGCAGGAAATCAAGCAGCGGTATCTGGTCGGCCGGCTGTTCAGCCAGTTCGGGCACAATCTCCACGCTGTCTCTCCTGTCGCGTGACAACTGCGTACTAACGTCGAAGGTACGTATGGAGTCCACGTCATCGCCGAAAAAGTCTATGCGGAACGGAAACTCGCTGCTGAAAGAATAGACATCAAGTATGCTGCCGCGCATGGCAAACTGTCCGGGTTCATACACATAGTCGGTCTCCTTGAAGTCAAGACTGCGCAGCGTGCGGCACACCTCGGCCACGTCCACGGTCTGTCCCAGGCTCAGTTGCAGCGTGCGACTGTCGAGACGCTGGCGCGAAACCACCAGTTCGGCCACGGCCTCCGGGCACGTCACCACATAGAGCGGACGGCCTTTTGCTCCGCGTCCCCCACCCTTTTCACCGAGACGTGCGCTCAACCGCCCCAACGCCTCGGTGCGCAGTATCTCATTGGCGGAGTCACGCTGGGCGTACTTCACCGCACGGCGGTAGGAAGAAGGGAAAAACAGCACGTCGGAGAGTCCCAGTATCTGGGTCAAGTCGTGGTAGAAATAGCCGGCTTCGTCGGCATCCTGAAGTATGAACAAAGCCGTCAGCGGACATCTGGCCGCCAATGCGGCGAATGCCATCGGTGCAGACGAAGCAACAAGACCGTCGAGCGACACCGTACGAATGGCGGGGTTGCACAACGCATCGGCCAAAGCCCCGACCTGCGGGAGTTTGGCATACAAATCCTTAAGTTCCTTTATATCCATTGGAAAACATGGCAAAGGTAGTCGAAAAATACGAGAAACCTACTGCCAAACACCGCTTATTTGGTCATTTCCAATGAGGTATAGTTCCAATGGTAGCTGTGTTATAGTACTGAAGTTTCGGGTTTAGGGGAACTTGTTGTACGGTTTCTTGTAGAAATGGCATAAGTCGCCTTGTTTTTAGACTGCTGAATATGCCCATTTTGACAATACGCCGTATTGAGGAGGTCAATACGGCGTATTGTCAAAGTCAAGTCGCTGACTTGTGCCTGTCAAATTGCATTGGCATTGCTGCTCCGCAATCGTCCCGTGAGCGAGAGCACAAAGAGCAGACACAGAAGTGAGCCGCCCACCATGACAAGCGACGACGTTATCTCTATGCGTCCAATACCCACCAACGGACTGGCCAATGCGCCGGCTACAAACTGCACGGCACCAAACATGGCACTGGCTGCTCCGGCATTGTTGCGCTCACTGTCGAGGGCTATTGCCGTCAAGGGCGACTGCATGAGACCGAAACTGACCATGGCATAGATGTAGGCTGCCATGACTATGAACAGCGGCATGTGTACCGACAGGCAGAAGGCGAGCACTACGGTGGCGATAAGCAGGTCGATGGCTCCACACTTCAGACACGTGGTCTGGTGGCGGAACTGAGTGGCCAAGGCAGAACCGATGCCTATCATAAAGGCATTGAGGCCGAAACAAAGGCTGAACTGCAACGCCGACAGACCGTACATCTGCTGGAGTATGAACGGCGACGAGGCTATATAGCCGAAAAACATGAAGAAAACAGACGTTGAAGCGAGACAGCACAGACTGAAAACGGGGTTGCGGAACACACGGAACAGGTTGGCGTAGACCGAGGGGAGGCTCTTGCGTATGCGGTTTTCAGGTTTCAGCGTTTCCTTAAGCAGCGCACTGCACACCGCAAGCACCGCACCCACTACGAGCAACAGTGCAAACACACCTTGCCAAGAGGCCACCCCGGCCATGAGTCCACCCACGACAGGAGCCACGACAGGGGCTATTCCGTTGACAGCACCGAGCACCGCCATGAAGTCGGCCAACTCCTTGCCGCTGTACATATCCGTGGCCATGCTCTTGGAGATTACTATTCCGCCAGCTCCGGCAAGTCCCTGAAACAGGCGGAAGAGGTTGAAGGAAAAGATGTCGGTGGCCATTATGCACAGAATGGAGGCTATCACGAAGAGCAGCATCGACGCCACGAGGATGCGCTTGCGGCCGATCTTGTCGGTTAGAGGACCAATGAACACTTGCCCGGCGGCCAGTCCGACCATGCCGGAGGTGAGGCTCATGGACGCCAACGCCGGCGACGTGTGGAAATAGTCGGCCATTTCTGGCAGTACGGGCAGATAGAAGTCGGTTACAAACGGACCGAAGGCCGTCAACATTCCCAACGTTGCGGGAACGAAAATCTTTATGTTCTTTTTCATATTTAGTTGTTTCCTGAATACAATACAGGCTTTGTCTGCCGGGAAACCCGCAACAGTCGTGCCAAAAGGCCAACACGGAGCAGACAAAAGCACACGGACGAAAAAATGGAAACGGACAGTGGCCAAAGGAAAAGCGGCCACTGTCCGTAAAACTCAGGCGCGGGCTATATCGTCAAGAGCCTGCTCCTCACCTACAATCCACAGTATTTCGCCCTCAACAAAGCGATGGGACGGATCAACCTGCGACAAGGTTTCCTTACCCTCTTCCAGTCCCACTACCATGCAGTTGTACTTGTCGCGTATGCCGCTCTCACGCAGAGTCTTGCCAGCAAAGGCACTCTTTGCGGTGATGACCATCTGGCGCAGTCTCATGGAACGTTTCTCCACATCGGCATCGTCGCCGTACAGCTCGGTGCGCAGGGAAGCAGTCATGGCCGAAAGTTCACTGTCGGTGCCTATGACCTGCAGCTTGTCGCCCGGGAACACTTCGGTGTCGCCGTCTGGAATGTTTATGCGGTGAGTGCTGCGCAGTATGCTGCTCACATGGACACCAAACTTGGTGCGCAAGGCGAGCTGCCTCAGTGTCTGTCCGCCCCACAGGGAGTCCTGCGGAATTTCAACATCTGCCATATGGAGGTCGCGGTCGAGCAAGTGGTCTTCATAGAGCGGTCGCCTAAGCCCCACAGCTTCGGCTGCCATATCGCGTGAGCGCAGGTTCTGGACAAACACACGCTCCATGCGGATGCTGCCCATCTTGAGCCAGCGCGACAGAATCATGAGTGCAACCAAAGCCAGTGCAATGGCAATCATGAGAGCATTGGCAAAGTGGCTCAGATAGTTGCAGACATAGAACACGAAGTTACAGGCAATGGCTATGCGCACTACGATAGTCAGCACCAGCAACACGTGGTTGTAACGGTTCTCCGCCCACAACGCCTTGAACTCTTCGCTGTGATTTTTCTTCATCACCATTGCACGCAGGAACGGCGACATGGCTGCCACGGTGAGCAGTCCGCAGATGAGATTGGCCGCCCAGTTCAAATCCGGCAAGAGAGTATTGATGAACGGCAGTACGAACGTGAACATCAGCACAATGACCGCCACGGAAAGGGTGGAATATATAAGTGTGTTGACCACCATCTGACGCAGCAGTTTGCGCCAGTTGCCGTCGCCCGGCACAGACAGGTGGCCGGTGAGTGTCATCTGGTTGAGATTGGCGATAAGCCGCTTAGGCAAGCGTTTCTCCAGTGCAGAATAGCACGGATTGGCAAAGCGCATCATGTAGGGAGTGAGGAACGTGGTGATGACCGACACAGCCACTACGACAGGATAAAGGAAGTCGCTGATGACATGGAGAGACAAGCCCAACGAAGCTATGATAAAGGCAAACTCACCAATCTGCGCCATGGAGAAACCACACTGCATGGAGGTCTTCAACGACTGTCCGCTGAGCATATAGCCCATTGTTCCGAATACGGCCTGTCCCACCAGGATGGCAAGAACCAGCACGACTATAGGCCAGGCATAGTTGACAAGCACCTGAATGTCGACCAACATTCCGACGGAAACGAAGAAGATGGCTCCAAAAAGGTTCTTCACCGGTTCAACCACTTTCTCTATCTTGTCGGCCTCAACAGTCTCCGCAAGGATGCTTCCCATGACAAACGCTCCGAAAGCACTGCTGAAACCAACAGCAGAAGACACTCCCGTCATGAGGAAGCACAGCCCAAGAGCCACTATGAGCAGGGTTTCTTCGGTCATTATGCGGCGCACACGGCGAAGCAACTGCGGTATCAGGAAGATGCCCACCACAAACCAAAGCACAATGAAGAAGCCTATGCGCAGCAATATGCCCACCATCTCGCCGCCACCGGGGTCGTTGCCTTGGGCCACAGCCGACAACATGACCATAAGGACTATGGCAAGCACGTCTTCCAGAATGAGCACGCTCATCACAATGCTGGCAAACCGCTGATGCCTAAGCCCGAGGTCGTCGAAGGCTTTGTATATGATTGTCGTGGACGACATGGCCAACATACCGCCAAGGAAGATGCTGTCCATGCGGCTCCACCCAAAACTGTGCCCTACACCGATGCCGAGAAACATCATGCAGAAGATTATGGTGCTGGCGGCAACCACTGGAGCCAACCCCATCTTGAGTATCTTCTTGACCGAAAACTCAAGTCCCAAGGAGAACAAAAGGAACGTGACACCGATATTTGCCCAGATATTCACGTTGTCCAGATCGGCCACCGAAGCAGTGTAGGGAAACTGCGGGCTGACCAAAAAGCCCGCCACAATGTAACCAAGTACAAGTGGCTGTTTGAGCCGCTTGAACACTAACGTGACCGCACCCGCCACAATGAGGATGAGCGTAAGGTCTTTTACTAAAGCCGGAAGTTCTGCCATATTATTTTATTGTTTGTGTCTAATGCCGGCTGCATTTTCCTAAGTGCAGCCGTAATGCCCGTTCAGACATCAATACCACTGAACGGAGTTGCTGTAGCTACTGCGCTTGTCGTACTTAAGCGCATCGGTAAGAGTGGCCGCATTGCAGCGGAACGAGAAGTTATAACTCGTGTAGGGGGCGAGAACCACCGAACACGACATGTTGAAGCAGTGCAGGTCACGGCTAAGGGAAGCCGTTGTCATGGAAATCTTATGGTTTTCAAAGTCGTAACCCGACGAGAAGCTGATGTTCCATCCGTCACTTATGCGCACGTTGCCGCTGAAATTCAGCGTCTGGGTGAACGAATAGGGATACATCATGCGGTCGTAATCGAAGGATTTTGACTGGTCCTCACGCATGGTAATGCCGTAGCCGAAGCTCAACGACCACGGAATGTCGAACTTCATGTAGCCGTCGTCGTCGGTCTCGGCCTTGCCCGCACTCTCCTTTTTAGCTCCTTTCTGTGCGTCTTGCAGAGTATTGTCTTCGTTTGTCTCGCGATTGTAGTCGTCGTCGCCGCTTTTTTTCTTGTCTGAAGAGTCGTTCTTCTTCACTTTCTCGCCGCGCAACCATTTGAAGAAGTTTGCCACTTTCTTGTTGTCGAGCGTGTAGGAGAGGTTCTGGCTCATGCCCTGGAAACGTCCGAACTTGCCTTGGCTGTAACGGGTGACGTAGTTGCTGACGTATGGTTTGCCGTTTTCGTCAAGTTCATAGGCGTATGTGGCAAACGTGGCGTTGAGACTGAACGTGTAGCTCTTGGTCAGTTTCAGTCGGAGTCGGGTGCTTAGGTCGCTCCAGGGACGAATGTCGGTGGCCATATTGTAGGACATAGACGCACCGAGTTCATCGATAAGGCTCACCTTCTTGAAGCCTATCGAGTCGTTGTCCGACCGCAGTTTCATCTCAACATTATTGGATATGTCCACGGCGATGCTTCCCGTCTTGCCGCGACTCGGCACTCCGAACATACCGTTACTGTAGGGAGAATACTCCACCAGCGAGACATTGCCGTTGGCATCGGTCTTCTGGTAGGTGTCATAATAGCCGTAGCGGCTCGCGCTGAAGTCTGGAGCATAGTTGAACGACACATTGGGTTTGAACACGTGCCGGATGGCCACAATCTTGTCGCCGAACAGTTTGCGCCAAGGCACGTAGAATCCATACAGAGTGGTTTGTGCCGTCAAGGAAAGCCGCCAGTTATAGAGATTGTAAAAGCCGTCTATCGTGTCGGTAACTACCTTTTGGTTCTTCTCGTCCCACGACTGCATTACCTTGTTGGTGTACATACGGTCGGTCAAAGTAAACGAGGGACTGAGGTTAAGGTAATTGAACACTGTGAAGTTTCCGCCAATGGGGATAGTGTGCTGCATACCGTTGCGCCAGTCGCGCGACAGACTGGAACTCATCAGTTTGTTTTCCTTGGTCGAAATGCGGTTGCTCAACTGTCCTGTGTAAGACACATACAGCTTCTCATACCACCGTTGCGCCCCTGCCATCTTCTTGCGTTTGAACGGATAGAAGCGGCTTATGGAGATGTTAAGGTCGGGGAAGGTGAGGTCGATGGTGGAGTCGCGCATGTTCTGGCTCACGTTCATGGTGGTGCTCAGCGTCATGCCGATGCTTGAGAAGGTGTTGGTCATGCTCACCGACGAGGTTCTTGTGGTCTGCGAGTAGCTCTGCGGATTGTACATACTCGTCAGGTTGTTGCGCTCATAGCTGCTCGTAGCGAAGTTCACGCTGGCCGACAAGGTACGGAATGGATTGGCCTTGGCATCCTGACGATGGCTCCACTGTATCTTGAAACTGGTTTGTTTCGAATAGTCGGGCATATTCTTCTCACCGTTGATGGTGTTCTGGAAACTGGCATAGAAACTGCCCGAGTATCTGTAACGCTTGCGGTAGTTTGACGCGGCTGACAATCCCCACGAACCTTTGGTGTATATTTCACCTATAAGCTTGAGGTCCACCTTGTCGTTGATGGCGAAGTAATAGCCGCCGTCGCGCAGATAGAAGCCGCGCTCGGTCTCGTCACCATACGTGGGCATGATAAATCCGCTCGAATAGCTCTTGGTAAAGGGGAAAAATCCGTACGGTATGGCAAATGGCAACGGCACGTCGGCCACCACGAGATAAGCAGGGCCGAACACCACATCCTTGCCCGGACGCACTTTTGCACGCGACAATGCTATGTAGAAGTCTGGGTGCGGACTGTCACAGGTGGTGTAACGCCCATGCTGGAGAAACAGTTCTCCGTTGGAATTCCGCTTTGAAAGCTCACTCGTGAGAAAACCGTCCTGTTGCTGGGTGTAGACTTCGCTGATGAGACCTTTCTTCGTTTTGAAGTTAAAGGCCATGGTGTCGCTCTCGTAGGTGTCGCTCCCCATCTTGAATACAGGCGTACCCACTATCACCCCGGCGGTGTCTTTCGCTCCCGTGGCATGGACAATGCTGCTGTCAAGGTTCATGTAGATTCGGTCGCTGGTGAGGTCCATGTTCTCGTATTTCACATTGGAATTGCCGTAAAGATAGGTCATTCCGGAGGCTGCGTCATAGGTCAGCGAGTCCTGGGCGGTGTAGAACACGGGAGCGTCTATGCCGTTTTTGCGCTTGCGGTTGGCACTATCCAGAGCGAGAGAGTCGTCTATGGCCTTGTTGTGGCGGTAGATGGCACGCTGAAGCGAGTCCATCTTGGTAGTGTCGACATCGTCTACGTGGGTACTGTCGGGCAATTTGGCCAACAGTTTCAGGCTATCTGTAAGGATAGAGTCAAGGGGAACTTCGTCGTCAACGGACGAAATGGAGTCGTGAGAAACGGGCTTTTCCGTTTTCCCGTCCGCCGCAAAATGGAGTGTGCGCGGCACTTCTGCCAACACAAAGAGGAAGGCAGAGAGCAGCAAAACGGTCATTGCTTTTTTTCTCACGGCTGCAAAATTACTTATAATATGACGAATGGCGCGCTGCTTTCAATAATTTAACACGCTGCAAAAGCCCGTGGAAAGCCACATGAAACGAAGCTTTCCACGGCATCAGGCAAACAGTATTGCCCACTCCATGAAGCGTTCCGCTCCGTCGGTGCCGTGGCGTGCAACGCTCTTGGCCGCCTGTTCCACGGTGCGCACACGGTCGGGATGCGACTTCGAGAAGAACTTGTCGGCGTAGCAAATGAGCTTCTCTTCCATTGTTTCGGGCAGGAAATCGTGGTGCGGCAAGGGCAGTTGCTGTTCCTCTATTTGTCGCAGAGTAATGCCAGCTCCGGTGTGTCGCTCACACACGCGAGCCACTTCGGGAAGTCCTTCTGCCCTCATCAGCTGCGCACCATCGTAGCCGTGGAGTATGTATGGGTCGGTTCCGTGACAATGTATGCCCGGTGCATCGGTCATAAAGATGCCTATGTCGTGCAGCATGGCTCCCATTTCAACAAACTCACGGTTGAGGTTAAGCTCCGCATGGCGGTCGCACACGGCCAGCGCATAGTCGGCCACGTCGCGACTATGGCGCAACAGCAGACGGCGAAGCTCGTTGTCTTCGGGGTAAAACTTGTTGATTACTTCAATGTACTTTTCCACCTTTAGCAAGTAAAAACGATGTCGCGCGACAAACCACACCGTGGTCTGCCGCGCCTACATCTTTACACATTAGTCTATGAATGGGTGTTCAAAATTATCCGCATATAGTATGTCTACAGAGACGACTTTGAGCACCTACTTAAAGACATCTTATTGTTCGCGTTCTATCCAGCCGAGAATGTCGCCGCGGCGCACCATCGAACCCTGCTTTGCTCCAACCTCAACGAGCTTGCCTCCGAGGTCTGACGGCACGGGAACAATCTCGCCCCACTTTGCCTGAATGTAGCAGAACGTGTCGCCTTCGTTGTACTTCTGACCGATGAACGGCTCAAGACACTTGGCGCACTCGCCGTCACCGGCAAACTCAAAGTACAGGTGTCCGGCCAACGGTGCCACGATAGCGTCGGCACGTGCATGCTTGACGGCCGAGAGCTGTTCGGGAGTGAGACTCTCTCCGAGGCGCGAGTCCTTGGCTTTCTGAAGGTCGGCGAGGAAGTTCTTCTTGGCCTGTCCGCTCTTGTAGTTGCGGTACTGTTCGGGGTGCATGGCCAGTTCAAACAGTTCTTCGTTGTCCTTACCATAGTCCCAACCGTTCTTGTCCATCTCTTCCTTGAAGCCGTCGAGTGCGTTGGAAAGAATGGTGTGCGGGTCTTCGGTGGTGAACTGACGGCCTTGCTTCTCGGCAAGTGCCACGATTTCCGGGTCGAGCTTGCCTGGCAGCTTGCCGCTCTTGCCGAGTATCATGCCCCACATCGAGTCGTCCATCATCACGAAGCGGCCTTTGCCCTGCGCCATGGTGAGCAGGTTCATCAGCGCAATGTTCTTCACATACTGCGAGAACGGCGTAACCAATGGTGGATAGCCCACACGCGGCCACACATAGGCCACCTCATCGAAGAGCATCACGAGCATATCGTCCATGCTCAACTCTGCCTCACCATTCTTCTTTCTGATGCCGTTTATCACGTTGCGCATGCCTCCCATGTCGGCCATCATGCTGCCCATCATGCCTCCGGGCAGTCCGCAGCCGAGCAACAGCGACGACATGTGCTTGTTGCCGGGATTGATGAAGTAGCCCAACCACTCGTCGATGAACTCCTGGGTAAGTGACCTTGCGCGCATATACGCATTCATGTTTATTTCCGGCACGTCAAAGCCTTCATGCTTGAGCATGCTCAGCACCGAGATGATGTCGGGATGCACTTTGCCCCAGCTTAAGGGTTCTATGGCGGTGTCGATTATGTCGGCACCGTTGTTGCACACTTCGAGTATCGAAGCCATTGACAGTCCTGGGCCGGAATGGCCGTGATACTGTATGATAATGTCGGGGTGTTTGGTCTTGATGGCCTTGGTAAGTGCGCCGAGCATGGCGGGCTGACCTATTCCGGCCATGTCCTTGAGGCATATTTCCGGTGCTCCGGCTTCGATGAGCTGGTCGGCTATTGCGCTGTAGTATTCCACCGTGTGTACCGGAGAAGTGGTTATGCAGAGCGTGGCCTGCGGTGTCATGCCTGCCTCGGCAGCCCAGTGGATGCTGGGTATGATGTTGCGCACGTCGTTAAGACCGCAGAAGATACGGGTGATGTCCACTCCCTGAGCGTGCTTCACCTTATACATGAGCTGACGCACATCGTCGGGCACGGGATACATACGCAGGGCGTTGAGTCCACGGTCAAGCATGTGGGTCTTTATGCCCACTTCGTTAAACGGTTTGCAGAAGGCGCGCACAGCGTCGTTGGGGTTCTCGCCAGCCAAGAGGTTGACTTGTTCAAAGGCTCCGCCGTTGGTCTCCACACGGTCGAAACATCCCATGTCGATTATTGCGGGGGCTATGCGCTCCAACTGGTCCTTGCGGGGCTGGAACTTGCCCGACGACTGCCACATGTCTCTATAGACAAGGCTGAACTTAATCTTTCTCTTCATGATATTTTTAATCTTTTGCAACGGCAATGGAACAGGTCAGCCCCACTCCGTTTGCATTTGTCGTTGTGCAAAGTTATGGAAAAAATACCATACACTACCGTTTAGCGATGGAAAAACAACAGCATATTCAATATTTGCACGAATGGCACAAGAACGCCGCACCATTCGTGCGCAGTTGATAGTGAAGAAACATTCCTCATTTCTCATTTCTCGTTTCTAATTCCTCATTTCTAATTCCTCATCCTTCATTACCCAAAAGGGAGAGACTGTCTTCACAACAACCTCTCCCCTGCACCGGACTTTACCGGTTAATTAAACTTACTTAGTACAGGCGGCTTAAAAACCGCTGTTGCTTGAGGCGGAGCCTAGTCTTCCTCGTCAAAGCCCCAAATGCCTCCGCCATCCTTGGCGTTTATCTCTTGAGTTCCGTCCGACTTGCCTCCAATCCCGAACGGGGCGTTGAGTCCGCTGACGGAACCAATCTCATTGCCTGACGCTGCCATGAGAGCTGCTTCATTCTGCAACTCCACGATGCGTGTTGACGGTTTTACATATGCTTGTTTTTTCATTGTTCTATAGTTTTTATGCGTTAAACTTTGGTTTTACTGTCGTTAGTCTACCACTACCTTCTTGCCGTTGACGATGTAGAGACCCTTCTGCAGTCCGTCAAGAGACGTTGCGTTGCGCTTCACTACCTGTCCGGCGAGGTTATACACATTGTACTTCTCGGTGTTGGTCTTGCCAACGCTCTGGATAGAGGTTGTTCCGTCTGTTCCACCGAACGACATCATAATCTTTGCGTCAGACTGTGCTGCGTCGTTGAGGCGGAAGATGGCACGGAAAGCCTTGATAGTCTCGCCGCCCTTGGCTTGATAGAGTTTGTTGTCGGTGCTGACGAAGTAGTCTTTGTCTGTAACGGTCAGACCGCCCTTGCTGTAAGTTCCGACAAAGTTGACCAAATCGTCGGTCACAGCCAATGAAGAAGAGGTGGGAGCTACCACATTTACGCCCTCGGCAACTGCGAAAGTCACGCTCTTTGCCGGGCGTACCAAGCAAGGTGTGTTGGCCTTGATGGACACATTGTTGCCCTCACTGGTCGAGAAATTGAGGGTGATGGCCTTGTTTGCATCGTCAGCCGTGGCACCTGTATATACGGCAGTCTTGGTTCCGCTGCCGAAGAGAGCCTGTACCTGCGAGTAAGTCATGTCGAACGGCAGTACGACCGAGTTCCATGTGTAGGCCGTGAACGAACGTTTCACACCGATATTGGTGTCTTCAGCAGCTGTAATAGAGCTGTTGTCGCCGTCCTCATCAAGCACCGCAATGTCTGTAGCGGTGTATTTCACATCCTTGAATGCAAGCCAGCTGATGGTGTTACCGTCCGCTGCGGTGAAGTTAACGTTCAGGTTGCCGTCCTCACCTACCAGACCGTATGTCTTGGCTTCTTTCTTCAGATACAACTGTGATGAACCTATCTGATTACCGTCGCATACATTAACCGATGCTCCGCCGTTCACATCCATCGTCACGCCCTTAACTTCAGTCTGGCTATTGGACTGACGCACACGTACATTGGCAGAAACTTCATATACCTTACCGGCAGTCAGACCGCCGAGTGTACCTGTCTTTGTGCCGGCAGGAAGCGTGCTTGAGTCAGAAACCCACCACTCTACGAACGGGCGGACGAAGTTTGAGCCGTCTGTGTCGCCCTCCGTTGACCAAGTATTGATGTTGAGAGAAGTGTCAGACCATGTGCTGCGGAGCAATGCCCATACGTTACGCTCCACTTTATATGAGCCTAAAGCATACGGATCTTGCAGAGCGGCAGCCTCTGCATCGGTCAGCGTCCTTGCGTCATACTTCCCTTTTGGAGTAGTATAGTCGTTGGTCTGATAGGCTGTGAGGGCATCTGCGGTGTAGAAGTTGGTGCTGTTGATGAACGTTAGCGTGTTTTCAAGAACCGTATTGGCCTTTGCATAGCTTGCGATAGAAGTCGTGGCGTTTGCGGTGGCCGTGCTCAGCGCGCCTGTAGCGACAACAAGAGCGTCCTGACTGGTCTTGTCAACGGTGCCATAGTCACTCAATGCGGTGGTCAGAGCCGTGAGTACTTCCCCGTTCATCGGGCTTTTCTGGTCGACAGCCTTTGCTGCTGTGAGTGCAGTCTCATATGCTGTGACATACTCTGTGAGATCTACAGTACCGAGATACGACATCGTGAAGTTGTCGAAAACCACCCAATGGGTGCTTGGATCGGCATCTTTAAGACCGACAGTGAGGTTTCCGTTGGTTACATTAACCACCACTGAAATCTTGCCAACCGCTTCATCACGTCCGAAATGTACACCATTGGACACCAAATCGTTTGTCCAGTTATTGAGTTTTGCGCCCGGCGAGGCTGTCACCATCGCAGTTTCTGTACCAAGAGAGGTCGTTGCATACAGCTGAGCCGTCTTGTCGCCCGACTGAGCTACCTGCACATTAATCTGATATTTGCCGTTTGCCAAGCCTGTCAAGGTCTGATACAGGTCAAACGATGCCGGATGATAGAACTCCGCAGCACCACCTCCATGTTTCGTATTGCTGGTTGTGCCGCTCCAACCCGTACTGTTGTTGGCATTGAAGTCCGGGTTGGTCATCAACAAGGTAGCATTGCGCGGATCATCTGCGGTTGCTTCAGAAAGTTTCGTCTTGTAATTTTCGAGGAACTGTGTCTTTGAAATGGCATAAATCTGGAACGAAGCGCCTTTACCTTCCGAATTTGCTCCAATCTCCGTGCCTACTGCCGGAGCATCAGTCCCATCGTTATACACACCCAACGGACGGCTGTACTGTGTAGATGTAAGCGTCCACTTGCTGTCGACATAGGTTAAAGACAGGCCTGTCCAACTTCTGGATGCAGCCTGGTCGTTTTGCCGCCAATGAATGTCATTACTAGTTCCGCTAGATTCGGTTTGGAGCTGTAGCTGATTGCGTCCTAAATTACGAACAGCATAGTTGTCACCGTTCTTTTCGAGCATCCACACCTTAGAAAGGTCTTTGTAAACATCGCCTGTAGAGGCCTGATAGAACATTGCATTGTACGTCTGATTAGTGCTTGAAGCAAGGCCAAGCATCAAATCAGCATCGTTGTCAACGAAAACGTAATAATTGTTTGCAATGTCCGATTGAGAAATGGATGTGATTTTCGTCCATCCGTCAGCTGTCGTGAGCAGACTTGTGTCTGCGAGGGCTACACTACCCCCCCCCCATGAGGGTGGATAAAGCCACGAAAAGTAACTGTTTTTTCATGTTGAATAGTGTTATAATTAGTGTTAGTCGTCTTCGTCAGTCTGTGCTGACCGTCAGTTAATAGGTCTAAGGTCGCCGTCTCGTCACATTATTATACATCTATCGGCTGTATGTATAAGAGTTCTTCGGCATTCGTGCCAATCTCAACGGCACTTCGGTGGCAAAGTTATTACTTTTAATCAATAAAACAAAACGAAAAATCATTTTTCTAAAAAATTTCCACAAACGGAAATGCTGAGGAAGTTAGTAGACGACGCACTTAAAGCTCACGCTTTCGTTCGGGATCCGTTCGGGATGCGTTCGGGATTTGTTTGAGCACAGCAAGACACAGCAGCTGCCACACCCAAGCGCAAGGGCAAACTCAGCTGGCGTTGCACCTGCCAAATTTGCCCTTGCGCCAAAGCTTAGCCAATATCACCCGAAGGGTTTGTGGTCGGCCAGACGCTGCCACGCAAGAGTTTCATACTTGGTGCCGGGTCGGCCGTAGTTGGCATACGGATAGATACTTATGCCTCCACGAGGAGTAAACACGCCCAGCACTTCGATGTATTTGGGCTGCATGAGCTTGATCAAGTCCTTCATTATGATGTTCACACAGTCCTCATGGAAGTCGCCGTGGTTGCGGAAGCTGAAGAGATAGAGCTTCAGGCTCTTGCTCTCCACCATCTTCTCGTCTGGCAGGTAGAGTATCTTTATCTCGGCAAAGTCGGGCTGGCCCGTGATGGGACACAGGGAGGTGAACTCCGGACAGTTGAACTGCACCCAATAGTCGTTGTCACGGTGCTTGTTGGTAAAGGCTTCGAGCACTTCGGGAGCGTAGTCCATGGAATATTTAGTGGCCGCTCCAAGGGCGTGAAGCCCCTCTTCCTTTCTTGTATCCTGCTGCATGGGGTTAGAATTTCAGTTTGAACACGTTGTAACTAATGCCACGGTCGTAGACATCCTCGCCCTCATGACGCTTTGCCAAGGCCACCACACGGATGGTGACGGGCAGAACGACAATCTCGTAGAGCGTCTTCAGCACCACCTGCGACACTATCAGCGACGGCATGGAGCTGAGAGGCACCACGCCAAGCAGGGCAAGGGGGAAGAAGATGAGCGAGTCTGCCGTCTCACCATAAACTGTGCTGAGTATTGCACGGGCGGAGAAATGGCGTCCGGCCGACGAGATTTTCATGCGGCTCATAACGTAGGCGTTGACAAACGACCCTACGAGGAAAGCCACAAAGGACGCTGCCGCCACACGGGGAGCCAGTCCGAACACGGCATGGAAACCGGCATCGTTGTCCCAGAAAGGCGCGCCGGGAATGGCATCGGCCAATGCTCCGAAGGCAACGAACAAGAAGTTCATGGCAAAGCCTGTCCAGATGAGCAGTCGGGCACGGCCATAGCCCCACACCTCGCACACGCAGTCGTTGATGATGTAAGACACCGGGAACACAAGAAGGCCTCCTGTGATAGTGACGGGGCCAAAAACCATTTGCTTTGTCTCGAGTACGTTTGCCGTGATGAGGCAGACGCAGAACAGTATGCTGAAAAGCATAAACAGCACGCTGACTTGTTGATTTTGTTTGTTCATATTGTTGTTTTTTAGAGGAGGTTAGACAATGACTCCTTGTTTATATATTTATTCCTTCAACGGAGGGGTTTCGTTTTCAATGACCCGCTCTATCACTTCAGGATAGTATTGCATCTCCAAACGATGCACCTTTGCAGCAATCTCATCGGGAGTGTCGTCAGGCGAAAGCTGCGTCTTGGCCTGAAAGAGTATTTCGCCGCCGTCGCACACTTCGCTGACGTAGTGGACGGTTATGCCCGTCTCGCTCTCGTGGTTGGCGAAAACCGCCTCATGCACATGACGTCCGTACATTCCGCAACCGCCATACTTGGGCAGAAGAGCCGGATGGATATTTATTATCCTGTGCGGATAGTGGTGCAGGAGAAACGACGGCACCATCAGCAGGAAACCGGCAAGCACGATAAAGTCAACCTGGTAGGACTTGAGCACAGCCATGAGCCGGGTTTCGTTGCAAAAACTGTCCTTGGGCACTACCTCAACGGGTACGCCCAAGGACTCGGCACGCTTTATAGCATAAGCATCGGGGCGACTGCTCAACACCAGAACCACACGCGAAGCCTTGCCATCGGCAAAGTGGCGTATGATATTCTCGCAGTTGGTGCCATTGCCCGACACAAATATGGCTATGTTCATGGTGTTTATGCAGCAGTATAGTAGCTGAACGTGTAAGCCACCTTGCCTCCCTGCTTGTCGGTAACGGTCATGGTGTTGATGCTCTTGTCGGCATTGAGAGTGGTCTCCACGGTGTATTTGCCGTCGGAAGCGGTGGCCTCAGACACCACTTTCGTTGCCCTTGCATAGCGGTAAAGGCCGAGCAATAGGTAGGGGCTGCACTCTTTCGCACCGAAAATCAGCTGGTTTGCATCCACCGACTGGCAACGGTTGTCAACATTGCCGTAGCTCATCTTGAGGAAATTCCTTACTATTGTGCCGTCAGAGTAGTGGTGCAGGTAGCGCAAACTGTCAGGACAACGCGTGTCGGTGTCGGGATTGGCTACCTTGTCGAGGTCTTTGGTGAACAGGAAGCCGTGGCCGTAATAGTCGCCGTTGGACCTGCGGTCCTGGAAATTGAACGACCAGAGGGTGGTGCTCTCGTAGTTGTTGAAATAGCCCACGGTGTCGGTGGAAGAGACAATGGTGTTGGGCAGATAGCCCACGCTGAATTTCACCGTATTGCCGGCTATCGTAACCGTGGTGTCACCCCAGACGATAGGCATGTTGCGATAGACTGTCTCGCCGTTGGCAATCTTCACCGACGTAGGACGGCTCAGAGTGTCGTAGGCAATGGTTATCTCGCTGCCGTCGTCACCCTTTATGCTGCTCACAAGCGGTGAGGTGCCGAGACTTCCGTCACCTCGTGTAGCATACTGGGTGACTCCAAACGACACATAAGCATTGCCCTCGTCAACATCGCGCACAGTCATTTGGCACGAACGCGCACTACCCGTGGTGTTTCTGGTGTAAAACATGGGGATGTAGTTATAGGTCATGGCGCTGCCGCCAGTCACCTTTACGGTACACCAGTCGCTGTTTGCGCTCTTTTCGAGAGCCCATTTGCCGTAGCTGGCAAAGGCCATGTAGCCGTAACTCGTGTTGGCATAGGCTGTAGGCGTGTAGTTTACGCTAGTGAAACCGGCATACTTGTCGCTGACACTTGTGCATGAAACCATCATGACAGCCGAAACGACAACGGCAAACATCATTTTAAGTACTCTCATAAATCTTTCCTTTCAGTTAAAAGTGTTACACATATTTATATACAGCAACATCTTTTCATAAGCTCAATTTTCGCTTTTCAAAAGCTCCGTTCTTGCGTTCCGGCCATTCAGACCGTGGACAAGACGGCGAAGGGAACCGCTCCACACTCACAAGGAGCGGTGAAGGACTAATCGTCAAGGCCGTCGTCCCAATCGTCAAAGCCACACGCCGCAGGGTCAATGAAGGCATCGAGCGAACGGCGCTCCTTCTTTGTGGGACGGCCTGTGCCGCGCGCACGGTCGACGAAACCGCTGATGCGCGCCATCTCAAGCAGTTCATACTGGTCGGGCGGAGTCACGTTTTCGTACACCTGCGGCAGGAGTTTCGCACCCACACGTTGCTCTATGGCCTGAAGAATGCGGAACGAATAGGTCACGGGCGACTTGCGCACACTCACCGTCTCGCCCACCTTCACCATGTGGGAGGGCTTCACGTTGGTGCCGTTCACCGTGATGCGACCGTTCTTGCAGGCATCAGCGGCGAGAGAACGGGTCTTGTAGATCCGCGCCGCCCACAGCCATTTGTCCACTCTTGCCTCGCTGGCCATTAATTATCCTTTCTTGTTGTATGCGTTCATCGTGATGTCTATGCCGGCCAAGACAAAGCTCTTTATTATCTCGCAGGCCGTTTCAATCTTCGGCTGCAACACATTCAGCTCATCCTGACTGTAGCGTCCGAGCACCCATTCCACCTGCATTCCGCGCGGAAAGTCGTTACCAATTCCCACACGCAAACGACTATAGCGTTCCGTTCCGAGTACCGACTGGATGTTTCCCAGACCGTTGTGACCGGCATTGCTGCCCGACGGTTTGAGCCGGAGCGTACCCAAAGGCAGCGCAAGGTCATCGACAATGACGAGAAGTCGGCTGATGTCGATGTTCTCCTTGTTGAGCCAGTAGCGCACGGCATTGCCGCTGAGGTTCATAAACGTGCTCGGCTTGAGCAGAAACAGCTTGCGCCCCTTCACGCTCGTCTCGGCAACGAAGCCATAGCGACGGTCGTCAAAAACAATATTGGACGCTTTCGCGAAAGCGTCCAATACCATAAATCCTGTATTGTGGCGGGTCATGTCGTATTCGTCGCCGACATTTCCCAAGCCCACTATCAAGTACTTGTCCATTATTACTCAGCACTATCGCTGGCTGCAGCGGCTGCGGCGGCTGCCGACTTGGAAGCACGGGTTGTCTTAACCGAGCATACTACCACCTCTGCAGGTGTTGCTATCTCCAGACCTTCGAAGTTGAGTTCGCCAACCTTGATGCTCTTGCCGAGCTGAAGCTTCGTCACGTCGATGTCGAGGTGCTCGGGGATAATCTGGTAAGGAGCAGTAACGTTGATTTTGCGGATAGAAAGGTTGATGCGACCACCATCGCGCACACCCTGTGCCAAACCGTTGAGCTTAACAGGAATACCGATTGTGATAGGCTTCTGGTCGTTCACCTCATAGAAGTCTACGTGAAGCAGCGCGTCTGTAACGGGGTGGAACTGCAACTCCTTGAGGATTGCTGTGTGGCTCTCGCCGTCAATCAAGAGGTTTATTACATAGATGTGGGGTGTGAACACCACCTTGCGCAATTCGCTCATGGGGCATACGATGGAGGTGGCAACGGGAAGACCGTTCTCATCACGCTTTTCGCCATAAAGGTTGCAGGGAACCATTCCCTCTTTACGCAGATTCTTTGAGGCTTTCTTGCCCACTTCGGTGCGGAATTTGCCCGAGACGTTAATCTCTTTCATAATTGTTGATTGTGTTACTCTAAAATTAAGTTTGTACTAATTGCTCAATTCGCCATCACACTTACTCTTATCTGATGATTGAAAAAGCGGTGCAAAGGTACTCGTTTTTATCCATACACACAAGTGTTTAGCCGAAAAACGAGCCATTCCAACGCGGTTGCGGTGCAAAAGTAGGTTGGTCAGCATGGCAAAGTATGCAGGTTAGGGTGCGTAAGTGCCGTAGTTAGTTAAAATAAGTGCCATAGTTACGCATCCCAAGTATGGCACTTAAGCATCACAAGCACACACCTATAAAACACCAGCACACGCTTAGCTTTGCCAAACGGCACATAAGCAGCCCGACAGATGCGGTTTCATGTGCAATTCAGATGCAGTTCAAATACGGTTTCTGGTGCAGTTTCAGGTGGGGGAAAAGGATGTTCGAATGATTGGGGAAAGGCTTTTCAGTTGGCCATTTCCGACATGAACTTGATACGAACCAAGCGTATTTCGTTCTCAGAACTGTCACTCCCAAGCTCATCCAAGGCAGCCTCAAGGTCGTCTGTCTCCGATTCGCAGAAATAATCGTAAATCTCGTTGATGTGCTCCTCGTCCATTATGTCGTCAAGGAAATAGTCTATGTTGAGCTTGGTGCCAGAATAAACTATAGCCTCCAGTTCGTTCAACAGATCCTCAAATTCTATTCCCTTGGCGGTGGCAATGTCGTCAAGAGCCACCTTGCGGTCAATACTTTGTATTATGCTCACCTTAAGCATGGACTTCTTGGCCACCGTGCGCACCCGCAAGTCGGTCTGTCGTTCGATGCCGTTCTCCTCGCAGTACCTCCTTATAAGGTCAACGAACTGCTTGGCATAGGGATGCTTGGCCTTACCCTCGCCCACCCCTTGAATGTTCTTCAGTTCTTCGAGCGTGACGGGATAGTCTGTGGCCATCTGCTCAATCGACACGTCCTGGAAAATGACGTACGGAGGTCTGTTGAGAGACAACGACACTTTTTTGCGCAGGTCTTTCAACATGGAACTGAGCACCGGGTCAAGAGCACTTGTGCCACCGTCTCCCTCAGCAGGCGAACCGTCAACATCATCAAACTCCTGGTCTTCCACTATCATAAAGGACTGGGGAGAACTGATGAATTTACGTCCGGCTGCGGTTATCTTGAGCAAACCGTAGTTTTCGACCTCTTTCTTCAGATACCCGGCAATGAGGGCTTGGCGCAAGAGCGGTGCCCATACCTTCTCGTCTTCATCTTCTCCGGAACCGAACTCCTCTAGTTCGTTGTGCTTGTGCGCAAGTATCTCATCGGTCTCGCACCCAAGGATGAAGTTTATCACATAGTCAGAACGGAAGTTCTCCTTGATTGCAGATATGGCACGCAAGGCTATGGCAAGCTCACACCCTGCCTCTATCTTCTTTTTTGGGTGCAGACAGTTGTCACAGTTGTGGCAGTTATCCTTGTCGTAGGTCTCCCCGAAATAGTGGAGCAGCATCTTGCGGCGGCAAACCGAGGTTTCTGCATATGCTGCTGTCTCCTGCAGCAACTGCCGTCCGATGTCTTGTTCGGCCACAGGCTTACCCTCCATGAACTTGTCGAGCTTCTGGAGATCCTTATATGAATAGAACGCTACGCATTGGCCCTCGCCTCCGTCGCGCCCGGCACGCCCCGTTTCCTGATAATAACCCTCAAGACTCTTCGGAATGTCGTAGTGTATCACAAAGCGCACGTCGGGTTTGTCTATGCCCATGCCAAATGCTATGGTGGCAACTATGACATCGAACTTCTCCATAAGAAAGTCGTCCTGCGTCTGCGAACGCGTCGCTGTGTCAAGACCGGCATGATACGGAGCTGCCTTGATGTCGTTTGCACACAGCACAGCGGCCAGCTCCTCCACCTTTTTCCTCGACAGGCAATATATAATGCCGCTCTTGCCGGAATTGTTACGGATGAACTTTATTATGTCCTTGTCTATATTCTTAGTCTTGGGACGCACCTCATAGTAGAGGTTAGGACGGTTGAACGAACTTTTGAATTCCTTTGCGTCAACAATCCCGAGGTTTTTCTTTATGTCTGTGCGCACCTTGTCGGTGGCAGTAGCTGTAAGTGCAATAACAGGGGCGTTGCCTATCTCATTGATGATTGGCCGTATACGGCGGTACTCCGGACGGAAATCATGTCCCCACTCGGATATACAGTGAGCCTCATCAACAGCATAGAACGAAATCTTAACCGATTTGAGAAACGACACGTTGTCCTCCTTTGTCAGCGACTCGGGAGCCACATACAGCAACTTTGTGCGTCCCTCAACAATGTCGCGACGCACTTGGTCGACAGCTGCCTTGTTCAGCGACGAATTGAGGTAGTGGGCAACTCCTTCAACATCGCTCAGGTTGCTTATGAAGTCAACCTGATTCTTCATCAAGGCAATCAGCGGCGATATGACAATGGCTGTTCCTTCCATAAGCAACGACGGCAACTGATAACACAGCGACTTTCCACCCCCCGTAGGCATCAATACAAACGTATCGTTGCCGGCGAGCACATTCCGGATAATCGCTTCCTGGTCGCCTTTGAACTTGTCAAAGCCGAAATGCCGCTTTAGCGTTGCTGAAAGATTTATCTCCTCTGCCATATCCTACTTATAAATCAAACGGTCAGGCCTCCATGCTCTGAAGGTTGGACTTGTCCAGTTGGCGACGTGCGTAGTCGAGTGTCACGTTGAAAGTTTTCGCCCGCTTCGAGGGAGACTCAAACATGGCGTCGGTCATTATGGTCTCAACGATTGACCGCAAACCGCGCGCACCGAGTTTATATTCCACAGCCTTGTCAACAATCAGCTGCAGAGCCTCGTCGCTGAACGTCAGCTTTATGCCATCCATCTCAAACAGCTTGACAAACTGTTTTATTATCGAGTTCTTCGGTTCAAACAATATGCGCATCAAAGCCTCCTTGTCGAGCGGATGCAAGTATGTCAGGACCGGCAGACGACCTATTATCTCCGGGATAAGCCCGAACGACTTCAGGTCCTGCGGCATGATATACTTCATAAGGTTGCTCTTGTCTATCTTGCGCACGTTCTGCACCGAGTTGTAACCCACGGTGTGGGTATTCATACGCTGGGCTATCTTGCGTTCTATACCGTCGAACGCACCGCCGCAGATGAACAGTATGTTGCGAGTGTCAACGTGTATGTACTCCTGATCGGGATGCTTACGGCCTCCCTGAGGCGGCACGTTGACCACAGTGCCCTCCAACAGTTTCAACAGCCCCTGCTGCACACCCTCGCCACTGACATCTCTCGTTATGGAAGGATTGTCGCTCTTGCGCGCAATCTTGTCAATTTCGTCTATGAATACTATTCCCCGTTCAGCCGCACGCACGTTGTAGTTGGCCACTTGAAGCAACCGCGAAAGAATGCTCTCCACATCTTCACCCACATAGCCGGCCTCGGTGAGCACCGTAGCGTCAACTATAGTAAAAGGAACGTCAAGCAACTTGGCTATGGAGCGCGCCAGAAGGGTCTTGCCCGTACCTGTGCTCCCCACCATTATTATATTGCTCTTCTCTATCTCCACTCCGTCGGTGTCAGAAGGCTGCTGCAACCGCTTGTAGTGGTTATACACCGCCACCGCAAGATGGCGTTTGGCGTCGTCCTGCCCTATGACATACTGATCCAGATGTGCCTTAATCTCCATCGGCTTAGGCACTTTCTTGGACTTGTCCTGCTCCCTTTTGTCGTTGGGGTCGGTGCCAAGTGCCATTGCCTGCTGCACAATCTGGTATGCTTGCGTAGCACAGTCTTCACAAATATAGCCGTTGATGCCGGTTATAAGCAGACCCACCTTCTTCTCATCGCGTCCGCAGAAGCTGCAAACCTTTTTCATCACTTTTCTGTTTTGTCGTCTGTTGCGCTGTCGGCTGCGTTACTTCCACTGAACGGGTCGGATTTCCTGACCAGCACATTGTCTATCATACCATACTCCTTGGCCTCTTCTGCTGTCATCCAGTAGTTGCGGTCGGAGTCGTTCCACACCTTGTCGAACGGAGTGTGCGAATGTTCGGCTATGATGGTGTACAGTTCTTTCTTGAACTTCATTATCTCCTTGGCCTCTATCTCGATGTCCGAAGCCTGTCCCTGCACGCCTCCAAGCGGCTGGTGTATCATCACACGGCTATGAGGCAGGGCAAACCGCTTGCCCTCCGTTCCGGCCACAAGAAGCACCGCGCCCATTGAGGCAGCCATGCCCGTGCAAGTGGTTGACACGTCGCTGGATATAAACTGCATAGTGTCGTATATTCCAAGTCCGGCCGTGACACTTCCGCCGGGAGAGTTTATGTAGATGGAGATGTCTTTGCCGGCATCCTGCGAGTCAAGGAAGAGCAACTGCGCCTGCAATATGTTGGCAGTGTAATCGTCAATCTGCGTTCCGAGGAATATGATACGGTCCATCATAAGGCGTGAAAACACGTCCATTTGAGTGACGTTCAGCTTACGTTCCTCAAGTATATACGGGTTCAGATACTGTGCCTGCGAGCTTACGACCTCGTCAAACACCAGTCCGTTTATGCCCAAATGCTTCGTGGCATACTTCCTAAAATCGTTCATTATATGTATGGTAAGTTTATCTTGTTACTCCATTAGACACGAAAAGGAGGTTGTCGGCTTTTGCTTTCATCTCTCTTGTTCGTAGGAACAAAATTAATAAAAAAAGTCGACAACCTCCTTACTTCACGAGGTTTTTATCGTTGATTTTTTACTTTTCCTGCATCATCTTGTTGAAGTCGTCAAGCGAGATTGACTCTTTCTCGAGCTTCACAACGCTCTTGACAGCCGCTGTCAGCTTCACGTCGATGGCACGCTCTACGAGTCGGTCGGTATTCTTGCCGTCCTTTATCATGTCGTCAGCATACTTCTCGATGTATTCTTCGGGAACATTTCCCATTCCGTACTGTGCAAACTGTACGCGAACCACATTTTTTGCCACCTCTTTCACGTCTTCGTTTTCTATCTTGATGCCGTTTGCTTCAACAAGCTGCTCTCTGATAAGGTGCCATGTCAACTCCTTTATGCTTGCAGCATAGTTGTCCTCCACAAACTTCTCACCCTTGTCCTTGTTGTTGGCGAGCATCATTTTCTTCAGCAGAGCGTCGGGGAACGTCAGCTCACCCACTTTCTCTTCCAAATAGGTGCGCACATCCAGAAGGAGCTTGTAGTCACTGTCGTTAACCAGTTGCGACTTGATGCCATCGGATATCTTCTGTTTGAATTCCTCTTCGCTTTTCACTTCGCCCTCGCCAAACACCTGGTCGAACAGTTTCTGGTCGAGTTCAGCCTTCACGAAACGCTGCACTTCCGTCACGAGATATGTGAAGTCAGAAGTGATGGCCTCAGCCTCTTCCTTGCTCACCTTCAACAGCGACGATATTTCGGCAGTGCCTTCGGGATAAGCCTTCTTGGGATTGAACGTGATGACATCACCCACTTTGGTGCCGTCAAACAGTTTCTTCTGATCGTCAACCTTGATGTATTCGGGCATCATTACTGCGCCTTCCACAACAAATCCGCCTTCCTTGGCGTTGCCGTCGGCATCAAGTTCGCGCAGGTCACCTTTCAGCATGTCGTTCTGTGCCGGGTCGTAAGACTCCACCTTGTCATAGTGGCCACCACGCGAGCGGAACATATCCACCTGCTGGTTTACAATCTCTTCACCAACTTCTATATCATAATATTTAACGGTGTCGTTTTCGGTCAGTTCCACCTTGAACTCAGGTGCTACTGCGATGTCATAAACAAACTCGAAAGGTCCGTCGCCCTTGAGGTCGAGCTGCTTCTGCTTCTCCTCGTTAGGCATGGGGTCGCCCAGCATCTCTATTTTGTTTTCGCGAACATAGTCGTATATGCCCTTACCTACCAATTTGTTCAAAACATCGGCTTTCACTGACTCTTCATATTGCCTCTTAATCATTCCCATAGGAGCCATTCCTGCGCGGAAACCGGGGATGTTGGCGTGTTTGCGATAGTCTTTCAGCGTCTTCTCGACATCCTTTTCATAGTCTCCCTTTTCTACTGTCAATGTAAGAAGGCCATTGATTTTGTCGGGATTTTCAAAAGAAATATTCATTTTTGATATTAAGTATGTTAATTATAATTCAAAATTTGGGTTACAAAATTAAAGATAAAAGGCGTAACAGCGCAACGTTTTGGCATTTTTAACGCATGGGCAAAGAGACGTAACTGTTCAGCGGTAGTCTTGGCATAGTAGCTCACACTCCAAACCAACGATAACCGGCGCAAAGCGGGAAGGCCAGGACCTGTGAATTGAGTTGAGCCGACAATCCCATGTGCAGCAAACTTAGCAAGCGCAGCATTCTCTAATTCCCTAATTCTTGACTTTGTTTTTGTTCGGGATGGTTTCGGGATTCGTTCGGGATGCAGCGCCCGTGGAGGACTGAATAATTACGAAGAGACCCGTCAGGCGTTGTCTGCCGCCTCCTGTGACCTGCGCTGCTCCTCCATGGCCTGAAAGTCCTTTTGGCGCAGACTGAAACTATTGGTCAGATACTTTTCACGCACTATCTTGTTGGAGGCGAGTTCTTCGGGTGTACCCTGAAACAGTATGCGTCCCTCAAACAACATGTAAGCCCTGTCGGTGATGCACAGCGTGTCTTCCACATTGTGGTCGGTTATAAGTATGCCGATGTTGCGGTATTTCAGTTTCCACACAATATACTGTATATCCTCCACCGCTATAGGATCCACTCCGGCAAACGGCTCGTCAAGCATAATGAACTTCGGGTCTATGGCCAGACAACGGGCTATCTCTGTACGCCTACGCTCACCTCCGGAAAGCTGGTCACCCTTGTTCTTCCGCACTTTCTGTAGTCTGAATTCCTTTATCAGGCTCTCCAGTTTCTCCAACTGATACTGGCGCGGCTTGCCTGTCATCTCCAGCACCGAGAGAATGTTGTCCTCAACACTCATCTTGCGAAACACGCTGGCTTCCTGTGCCAAGTATCCTATACCGGCACGGGCACGTTTGTAGACGGGATAGTCGGTTATGTCGAGTTGGTCGAGAAATATGTGCCCGGCATTTGACGTGACAAGTCCTGTTGTCATGTAAAACGATGTGGTCTTTCCTGCTCCGTTGGGACCCAATAGTCCCACGATTTCACCCTGCTTTACGTTGAAAGACACGTCGTTGACCACCGTGCGCTTGCCATATCGCTTCACGAGTCCCTCGGTGCGCAGCACCATCTGACCCTCAACAGGCTGCTCGCCCAATGCCGTGTTGTTGTTTGCGTCCATAGACTTTGTTCTTATACCTTGTTATATAGGTACGGATTTTATTATAAGTACGAAAATGCAGCTATATGCGGTGCAAAGGTAAACAAAAAAAGCTGAAAACATACGCTGCTCCAACTTCATCATTTTCAAACGGTGCGGCTTTGCATGGAAAACCAGGCCACTTGCGAAAACGTAGACACTACGCTTACGACGGCAAAGCCGCATGGTTACCCAATGTCCAAATGACGTTATTTCATGTCCGCAAAGCACGGAAATCACATTTTATGACTATATTTGCAACATCCTAAGACGGAAAAACCCACAATGAAACAGATGATTACCATACTGGGACCCACCGCAAGCGGAAAGACAAGTCTGGCCGCCGCACTCGCCCACGACATCGGCGCCGAGATAATAAGTGCCGACTCGCGGCAAGTGTATCGACGCATGGACATCGGCACAGGCAAGGACTTGGGAGACTACACCGTTAACGGCCAAAAGGTTCCGTACCACTTGATTGACATTGCCGAACCGGGCACAAAGTACAATCTGTTTCAGTATCAGCACGATTTCATGCGGGCATACACCGACATCACCAGCCGGGGAGTCACACCGGTGCTCTGCGGCGGCAGCGGACTGTACATCGAGGCCGTACTCAAAGGCTACAGACTGGCTCCAGTGCCGGAAAACAAGGAACTGAGGGCGCGGCTTGAGGGCAAGAGTCTGGCCGAACTGACCGACATACTGGCCGAGCTGAAGAGCAAAAACGGCTCCACGATGCACAACAAGACCGATGTGGACACCGCAAAGAGAGCCATCAGAGCAATCGAAATCGAGACGTTCAACGGCGAGCATCCGCAGGCTTCGGCAGAGATTCCGCCCATAGACAATATAATAATAGGTGTAGACATAGACCGAGAAGAGCGTCGCCGCAGGATAAGCCAGCGACTCAGACAACGGCTGGACGAGGGTATGGCAGACGAGATACGCTCGCTGCTTGACAGCGGAGTGGCTGCGGAAGACCTGACATACTATGGGTTGGAATACAAGTATGTGACGGAATACGTCACCGGAGCACTAACCTTCGACGAGATGTTCAGCCGACTTGAGATTGCCATCCACCAGTTTGCCAAACGGCAGATGACGTGGTTCCGGGGCATGGAGCGGCGCGGTTTCACTATCCACTGGATTGACTCTCAGCTGGATATAGAGGAAAAGAAAAGGAGAATAAAACAGCTATGGCAATAGACAACACACGGTGGGGCATACTTTACTGCCCGAAGAGGAGTCTGGGACGCAATGCCCGGCAGCGTGAACGCATACAGAGGGCATTGGACGAGAGGAGCATTGAGTATGACTTCGTGCAGAGCGAAAACGCCGACAGCGTGGAGAGGCTCATGAAGATGCTCGTCAACAACGGCTACAAGACCATAATCGTGGCCGGAGGAGACTCTGCGCTGAACGATGCGGCAAACGTTTTGATGGACCAAGAGAAGCATGTACGTGAGGAAGTGGTGCTCGGAGTGATACCAAACGGTGTGCTCAACGACTTCGCACGGTTCTGGGACTTCCGCGAGAGCGACATCGGACAGACTATAGACTGGCTCCGGCAGCGCAGGACGCGCAGGATAGACCTCGGATGCATACGCTACACCAACAGGAAGGGCGACAAATGCCGCCGCTATTTCCTCAACTGCATCAACATCGGGCTGATTGCCGACATCATGTATCTGCGCCGTCAGGCACGCCGGCTGTTCGGTTCGCAGACTCTGGCATTCATAGTGTCAACCATACTGCTGGTGTTTCACCGTATGGAATACAAGATGCACCTGAAGATAAACACCGACGAGATACGCCGCACGGTCATGACGGTGTGCATAGGCAACGCCCGCGGCTATGGCCAGACACCGAGTGCGGTGCCCTACAACGGACTGCTGGACGTGTCGGTGGTTTACCACCCCAAGACAGCACAGTTGTTCGCCGGACTATGGCTGCTCTTCACCGGACGTTTTCTCAACCACCGCAGCGTGCATCCGTTCAGAACCCGTGAGGTGGAGGCGGCAAATACAGGCCACGCCCTCGTGAGTATTGACGGTCGACTGATGAACACGCCCGTGGGACCATACCGGGTTACTGTGGAGCAGGAAGTGCTCAACTTCATCATACCGTCCTGAAAGTAAATCTGAACGTCTGCCCATATACGACACGCCACCACAGACATCTATCCGACTTTACACTTATTTTGCGTCCTTCCACACCTACATTTCCTGCGGAAGCCGCCTTTTCGCACCCGTATGTGTATTTCGTACGTACAAGAGTAGGGACAAAAAAGTCACAAACGGGCGGTTTGTTACATAAAAACAGTCCATTTGCGACATATAAACGGTATGGTTGCGGGGAGAAAGCCGTACATTTGTGCAAGCGAACCGAACCGTTGCCGACAAAGCAACGCCACGTTTCTTACTGGCAGACGTTCCATATCCGGCAAAACAACATACGCTATATATATGTTCAAAACAACTATTCTTGCATCGTTAGCCCTCATTTCCGGATCCTATGTCTGGGCACAAAGAGTGACAACCTACACCACTACCGAGACCAACCCGTGGGTTTCTGGAAAGACAGTCCTAACTTCAACCCCACAAGGCACGGTGGTGGCGGAAGCTGACGGCCAAAGCATCGGCACGAAGTTCGTGGCTTTCGGCACCACATTCAACGAGTTGGACTGGGATGCGTTCAACCTGCTCACCAGAAAGGATCAAGACGAACTGCTGTTCAACATCTTCTCGCCAGACGGCGACCTGAGATTTTCCTGCGGAAGGGTGTCCATGAACGCGAACGACTATTCCCGTGAGTGGTACAGTTGCAGCGATGTGAACGGCGACTTCGCTCTCAAGTACTTCAACATCGAGCATGACAAGCGCAACATAATCCCCCTGATACGTGCAGCGCAGAAATATCGTCCCAATCTGCCGCTCTTCATGAGTCCGTGGAGTCCGCCCGTGTGGATGAAGATAAACCACGACTATCCCGTGTCGCCCAACAAGTACAACAGCATGGACTCCCGCCAAGGCTATCTGCTCTACATGGACGACGGAAAGAACATCGATGCCGACGAGATGAAACTCCTCGGCGACCGCAACGGAGTGTTTCCGCGTCGGCTCGCCACACAGGACTATTTCATCCAAGACCCACGTTACCTGCAATGCTACGCCGACATGTTCTGCCGCTTCATTGACCTTTACAAGGCGGAAGGACTGAGCATAACTAAGGTGATGTATCAAAACGAAGCTTATTCCTACACTCCATACCCCGGATGCGCATGGACTGCTGAAGGCACTCTGCGCTTCAACAACGAATACCTCGCCCCTACCCTTGCGAAAAATCACCCAGATGTGGATTTGTGGATAGGTACGTTCAACACCAACCGCCTCGACTACGTGGAAAAGATACTCGACAACAAGACGCTACAGGCCAACGTGAAGGGCATAGGCACACAGTGGGAGTGCCGCAACAATCTGCCCGAGATGCGCAAACGCTACCCCAACCACCGCTTTATGGTCAGCGAGAGCGAGTGCGGCAACGGGGCTATGGACTGGAATGCCGGGGAGCACACTTTCTTCCTTCTGTCTGACAATCTTGGCAACGGCTGTGACGAATATTACAACTGGAATTTCATACTTACAGACAACGGCATTTCGCCATGGGGATGGACTCAGAATGCTCTCGTGCAGGTGGACAGCAAAACCCGCAAGCCCAGATACACGGCAGAATACTACGCCTACAAACACTTTAGCCACTTCATTCAGCAGGGGACGGAAATGGTTGCCTACGCCGGGCGCGACCACAGCGACATGCCGGTAGTGGTGTTCAGAGACAAGGGAGGCAGATACATTGTTACAGTGGGCAACTTCACCAATAAGGAGTCCGCACTTTCGGTGAAAATCGGCACAAAGTATCTGAACATAACGGCGAAGCCGCACTCGTTCAACACCTGTCTGACAACCATCAAATAACCACTTCCACTCCCTTTTCGCCACCACTCTCTTTCCACGACCCGACCGCTTGCGCTCCGCAAACGGCCGGGTTATGGCACGTAAACATTCAGGGCCGGACCGAATTAAAAGCACGCCAAGATGTGACAAAAAGGCTTCACGGTGAAAAAAGCCGGAGTTTTATTTTGCCAAAAGCGCAAAAATGGTTACTTTTGGAAACAATTGTAGCTGAAGCCCTGCACAGTCAGGACAAGACTACTTGCCTAACCAGAGAAACTGACTTTTTGATATTTTGACCTTAAATCACCGTACCTATGAGCTATTTACGATTTGAGAGGACTGCAATGACAAACCTTGAAGAGTCGCTCAGGCGCGAATTGCTCCGCACGAACCGCTCCGGTGCCTATGCCTGTTCAACCATCGTTGGCTGCAACACGCGCAAATACCACGGCCTGCTGGTCGTTCCCGTACCGGAACTTGACGACGACAACCACGTGTTGCTGTCGTCGCTTGACGCAACTGTCATTCAACACGGAGCAGAATTCAACCTTGGGCTGCACAAATATCAAGGCAACAACTTCAGCCCTGCGGGACATAAATACATCCGCGAGTTCGAATGTAACAAAGTACCTACCACGATCTACCGCGTAGGCGGCGTGATACTGAAGAGGGAGGTGCTGTTCCAGCACTACGAAGACCGTCTGCTCGTGCGCTACACATTGCTCGACAGCCATTCGGCAACCACTTTGCGCTTCCGCCCCTACCTCGCGTTCAGAAGCGTGCGCCAGTTTACGCACGAAAACTCCACTGCGAGCCGCGAATACTTCGAGGTGGACAACGGCATAAAGACAAAGATGTATGCCGGCTACCCCGACCTGTACATGCAGTTCAGCAAGAAAAACGAGTTTGTCTTTGCCCCCGACTGGTACAGAGGCATCGAATACCCCAAGGAACAGGAGCGCGGATATGCGTCAAACGAAGACCTGTATGTTCCGGGCTACTTTGAAATGTCCATACGCAACGGCGAAAGCATAGTGTTCTCGGCCTCCACTTCGGAAATACGCACGGGGAAGCTCAAGAAACTCTTTGAAGATGAGGTAAACGAACGCACACCGCGCGACAACTTTTTTCACTGTCTCGTAAACGCAGCCCACCAGTTTCATCTGCACGAAAAGGACGATTCACGCTATCTGATAGCCGGTTATCCTTGGTTCAAGTGCCGCGCCCGCGACACATTCATCGCCCTTCCTGGACTCACTCTGTCCATTGACGAGCAAGATTACTTCGAGTTGGTGATGAAAACTGCCGCAAAGGGACTGCGCGAATTTATGCAGGACAAACCGCTGACGGTGAAGATTTACGAAATGGAGCAGCCTGACGTGCCGCTATGGGCTATCTGGGCCATACAGAGGTACTCGCTCTACACCGGCAACGAGCATTGCATGGAGATGTACGGCAAACTCATCAATGACATTGTAGCCTATATAATAAAAGGTAAGCACCCGAATTTGAGACTCGACGACAACGGCCTGCTCTACAGCAACGGCCGCGACAAAGCCGTGACATGGATGAACTCCACCGCCAACGGCCGCCCAGTGGTGCCGCGCACGGGCTACATAGTGGAGTTCAACGCTCTTTGGTACAATGCGCTCAAGTTCTGCGCAGCCCTAAACGCCGAGTTTGGCAAACCGAAACTGGCCGAAGACCTTGAGGCACGTGCGGAACTGTGCGGAAAGTCGTTTGTGGAAACGTTCTACAACGAGTACGGCTATCTGCACGACTTCGTAGACGGTGACAACAAAGACTGGAGCGTCAGACCCAACATGGTGTTCACTCTCGCCTTTGAATACTCACCTTTGAGCCGCGAACAGAAGAGGACTGTGCTCGACATCTGTACCCGCGAACTGCTGACTCCCAAGGGTCTGCGCACTCTCTCGCCAAAAAGCTCCGGCTACAATCCGATGTACGTGGGTCCACAGACGCAGCGTGACTACGCCTACCATCAAGGTACGGCATGGCCGTGGCTCGGAGGTTTCTACATGGAGGCGTGTCTCAAACTCTACAAGCGCACCCGGCTGAGCTTCATCGAGCGGCAGATGGTGGGCTACGAGGACGAAATGTACTACCACGCGCTTGGCACCATCTCGGAACTGTTCGACGGCAACCCACCGTTCCACGGCCGGGGAGGCACATCGTTTGCCGTCAACGTAGCAGAAATACTGCGCACGCTGAAGATGCTTGAAAGTTACACTTACCAAAAATAACGAGGGAGGAGAAATACTATGAAAATACTAATGTTCGGTTGGGAATATCCTCCACATATCCTCGGCGGTCTCGGCACGGCAAGTTTCGGAATAACCGAGGGTCTGCACGCCCAGGGCGACGTACAGATTACGTTCTGTCTGCCCAAACCTTGGGGCGACGAAGACAAGTCAAATGCCAATATCGTGGCAATGAACGCTGTGCCTATCGCATGGCGCGACGTTGACTACGAATATGTGAAGAGCCGTGTGGGCAACGTGATGAGTCCCGACTACTATTATCGGCTGCGCGACCACATATATGCCGACTTCAACTACATGAATGTGAACGACCTGGGGTGCATGGAGTTCTCTGGACGCTACCCCGACAACCTGCACGAGGAGATAAACAACTACTCTATCGTGGCGGGAGTGGTGGCAAGAACGGAAGAATACGACATCATACACGCCCACGACTGGCTGACTTACCCCGCAGGAATACACGCCAAGCAGGTGAGCGGCAAACCTCTTTGCATACACGTGCACGCCACCGACTTCGACCGGAGCCGCGGCAAGGTGAACCCTACGGTGTACTCTATAGAGAAGAACGGCATGGATTGGGCCGACTGCATCATGTGTGTGAGCGAGCTGACACGTCAGACTGTCATCAACCAATACCATCAGGATCCGCGCAAAGTATTCACCGTACACAACGCTGTCTATCCCCTGAAGCAGGAATTTGCCGACATCGTGCGTCCTGACCACAGGGGCAAGGAGAAGGTTGTGACCTTCCTCGGACGCATAACCATGCAGAAAGGACCCGAATACTTTGTTGAAGCTGCCAACATGGTGCTCCACCGCACCCGCAACGTGCGCTTCTGCATGGCAGGTTCGGGCGACATGATGGACGCGATGATATACCTCGCCGCCGAGAGGGGCATTGCCGACAGGTTCCACTTCCCCGGTTTCATGCGCGGCAAACAGGTATACGAGTGTCTGAAGGACTCCGACGTGTATGTCATGCCGTCGGTCAGCGAACCGTTTGGCATATCTCCGCTGGAGGCAATGCAGTGCGGCACGCCTTCAATCATATCCAAACAGAGCGGCTGTGCGGAGATTTTGCACAACTGTATCAAGGTAGATTACTGGGACATCCACGCCCTTGCCGACGCCATCTACTCTATCTGTACCAACGAAAGTCTGTTCCAATACCTGCAAGAGGAAGGAAAGAAGGAGGTTGACCAGATAACATGGGAGAAGGTAGGTCTGTGGATACGCGAACTTTACGAACGTGCTCTCGGCCACAGACAATAGCCTAAGCCGAAACAAGGGCACTGTTTAGCACAGACAAAGACACAACATTCAGAAAATCTAAAACCCAACTACAACATGAAAACAATTTGCCTATACTTCGAAATCCACCAGATAATACACCTGAAAAGGTACCGTTTCTTCGACATCGGCACCGACCACTACTATTATGACGACTATGAGAACGAGCGGAGCATCAACGACATAGCGGAACGCTCGTACATGCCGACGCTGAACACGCTGCTTGAAATGATTAAAGACAGCGACAAATACTTCAAAGTGGCGTTCTCTCTGTCGGGAGTGGGCATAGAACAGCTGGAAATGCACGCTCCGCAGGTGCTCGAAAAACTGCAGGAGCTGAACGAAACCGGTTGCGTGGAGTTTCTCGCCGAACCGTATTCACACGGATTGTCATCGCTTGCCAATGAGGAAACGTTTGCCGCTGACGTGAAAAAACAGGCAGTAAAGATTGCTGAATACTTCGGGAAGAAGCCAACAGTGCTGCGCAACTCGTCGCTTATCTACAGCGATGACATCGGCCGTCAGGCTGCTGCCATGGGTTTCAAGGGTATGCTGACCGAGGGTGCAAAGCACGTTTTGGGGTGGAAGTCGCCACACTACGTCTACAACTGTTGCCAGGCGCCCAATCTGAAACTGCTGCTGCGCGACATTGAACTGAGCGACGACGTGTCTCTCCGCTTCAACAACAGCCAGTGGAGTGGTTATCCTCTCTTCGCAGACACCTACATCAACCGCATTGCATCGCTGCCCGAAGAGGAGAAAGTCATCAATATCTTCATGGAACTCTCCGCACTCGGCATAGCCCAACCGCTGTCCTCCAACATTTTGGAGTTCATGAAAGCACTTCCGGCTTGCGCAAAGGCAAAGGACATCACGTTCTCCACTCCGTCGGAGATTATCAAGTCAGAGAAGAGCGTCGGCGCACTTTACGTGCCAGACACCCTATCGTGGGTGGACGAGGAGCGCGACGTGAGTTGCTGGCTGGGCAATGCCATGCAGCGCGAAGCGTTCAATAAACTCTACAATGTGGCCGACCGTGTGCGCATAGCTAACGATCCGCGCATCTGTCAGGACTGGGACTATCTGCAGGCAAGCAACAATTTCCGCTTCATGACCACCAAATCGTCCAACGTAGGGCTTGACCGTGGCATATACAGCAACCCGTTTGATGCCTTCACCAACTACATGAATATCCTTGGCGACTTCATCAGCCGGGTGAATAGCCTGTATCCGGACGACATAGACAACGAGGAACTGAGCGCTCTCCTCACCACCATCAAGAACCAGGGCGACGAGATTGAGATGAAGGACAAGGAGATTCTGCGTCTGAAAGCCAAGCTCGAGAAGATGCAGACAGCCGAAAACCGTCTGAAGGCCAAGATGGAAAAGGAGAACAACGCCGCAAAATCTACAACAACACGCAAGACCGCTGCAGCAAAGAAAGCAGAAGAAGCAGAGCAGAAGTAATGCATCCACTCTGATGCACATCCACTTACGGTGCGCCAAACGCAAAAATCGGACAGGAGAAAAACCATTCAAGTTCTCTCCTGTCCGATTTCCTTTTAGCACTCTCAGAGTAATATTCAGAGCACCGAAATATCCGTTCAATCCCGTTTGTCCGTGTTCGAAAAACTTCCGTCTAAAATCTACAGATAATTATTCTCCCACAAATCTCACAGATTTCACGGATAAAATATGTGTAAATCTGTGGGAGGCTATATCCGTGCGACAAGAAAAGTTCTATCCGCAGGAGACCTTGCGTCATCCATGTCAACGGGACAGAGGGACAAACTTCAGAATTCCTTCGAGTAACTGCTCTCCTCCATCGTGGGAGTTTCGACCGTGAAGTCAGCGGTGTTGTTGGTGGTGAATACAGAACCTTTATAGATAGTTAGCTTTCCTTTCACCAGATGCACATCGTCGAAATGCAGGCTTCTCACCACCTTGCCGTCCTTGTCTATGGCCTCCGCGTCTACCGTCAGGTTGCTGACATCGTCGTCAGCGAGGAAGGTGTATAGCTGAACGTTTACTTTCTTATTCGTATATTTGCTTGGGTCGAACGAAGGATTACGACTCACGCCGTCGGTAGTGACGCATCGACCCGTGACGGGATTGAATGCCCTACCGCAATTCCCTGTAATGGTGACTTTCTCGCTCGCAATGTTGAGGGGCGCAAAATCGGTGGCTTGCAACTTAAAGGCACTGACTCCTCTGGTCAACGCAGCATCATATGTTTGGTTGCTCTTGTTGGCTTCAACCGTTATCTGCTTGTAGGCATACACCATATCAGACGGGGTATCGTTGGGGAAGGTGACCTTGGTGTTCGAATGGATGGTGACACGCCCTGCAGAGAAGTCCTTGGTATTTGCCGCCACGACCACCATGTGGTATGTTCCTTCCGGCACTTCCAACTTCACCTTGCCGAAGTCGCTCATCGCACTGTCCTGGCGCACCACGTATCCGGAATCTTCCTCTGCGGCGTCTACCGGTATCAAGGCGATCTCCAGCTCTGTAAACATCTTGGTATCCTTCAGCGAAGCGGGATTGTCGGCTCGGGTTTCAAGAACGCCAAGATCTGTCATTTCCTTCTGGAAGCAAGAGATGCTGACTTCGTGGGTAGCAACAGGAAGCGATTCGGAGATTACGTTGTCGCTAGCACAGCTGCTCAACATGGCAACTGTAGAGACCAGCATCAGGCCCATGCTGTAAGTTTTGTTCATACTACTAATGTTAGAATATTTTGTCTAATACAAAATTAGACTCTTCTCCTCACACAGCCAAACATCTTGCAGATATTTCAACGCAAACCCCTCAGACGAACGAATTTCTCACACAGACGCCACAACAGCTTACAGATTATCACTCCGATTACTATAAGGACAATACGCCTTTTTGCTCTCTTCACCATGTCGGCTACAAATGCATAAGCATCATAAACTCGTCCATTGTAGAATACGCCTTGCATGAGCTTTGCATTGTCCATGCATTTAGCGCAAGGGCAAGAAAAAGGGGTATGCAAGGCGGATGACTCCTGCATACCCCTACGGGAATGACGACAGTCTATCTATTTACTTTACGAGATATTTCTTTCCGTTGCGGATATAGAGTCCCTTTTGTGGAGTGCTTGTCAGTCTCCGTCCCTGCAAGTCGTAGATGAAACCGTCGTGGCGGTTGTCACGGGCAGACTTGATTTCAGAGATACCCGACACATCGGAGCTGCTGTAGGTAAGGGTGAAGTTGTCAAACACGAGCCATGTGGTGCCAGCGGACGGCTCTGCCACACCTATGGTGAGCACTCCGTCGGTGACAGCAGCATCGACCGTAAGCTTGCCATAGTCCGGATTGCTCGCCATCTTGTCGCGCTGCGTGTTGAAATCGCTGCCAGAGCAACTCTGGCTCACCACATTCTTGCTGGTAGTCGAACCTGTTGTGGCGTAGAGATAACCCGTATTGCCGCCATCGCCGTTAGCCATCTGGCAAGTGACCGTGTACCGGCCTTCTGGAAGCCCGGATATAGTCTGCGAGATACTGAAGTTGGTAGAGTGCCAAACCTCGGCTGCGCCATTGTAACGCTGGTTGCCCCATGAGCCTACCATAGTCCATCCGTAGCCATTGGCGGCCACAAACGAGGGGTTGGCCAGCAGTGGAGTGATGTCAACGGGAGCGTCTGCACGCAGAGTATAGTCGTTGTGGAAGCGGTTGCGGTTGATTGCAAAGAGCTGAAGATGGCAGATGTCGTCGCCAGTCTTGTTGCAGGCAAGTTCCTCACCCGAGTTGTAGCCGTTGGCCGGTGTCCACAAGCCCAGCCAGTTGCCTGTATACTTTCCGTTCTCCACCGTCCAGCTGTCGCCTGAGTATTCGAACAGCAGTCGTGACCACTCGCATGCCAACGGTTGGTCGTGAGTGCGCATCTGGTCGGGACGATCCATCTCTGTCTGAAGCAGCAGAGCGTCGTAGTCAATGTTGCGCAGGCAGAAAGCGTCGCCGTAGGTTTCGATGGAGAACACGGTTGACAGGTCTGTCATAGGCTCTGCCGGAGTAGTGAGCATGAGAGCCTTGTTGCCGTTTTTCGGTGCGTCGCGCAGAGCCACGAGCAGGTCAGCCTCGTCTGAAGCAAGCACAAAATAGCTGCTGGCGGATAGTTTTTTCAGTTCATCGGCCGAGCTTACTATGCTGTAGCCCTTGTTCGTGGTCAGGACACTGTAGTACGAGAAGTCCGAAGCCTTGACATCGACGGTGAAAGTGTAGTCCACGTCGTGGTATGTGGCCGTTGCTGTGACGGTCTGCGTCACGTTGTTGAGTTCAAACGAAGTGCCGTGCGAACCGTCCTGCCAGGTTATGTCGTCAGGATTGCCGTATGACGGAATGACAAGTCTCAGGGTGCAGTCGCTGCCAGCCAATACACGCACGTTGTCGGTCTCTGCTCCATTGATGGTCTGCTGCGCTTCCACCACGTTGATGCTGAACACGCTCTCACTCACCGCACCGCTCTGGTTGGCATACTGGCAGCGATACTGGCGCGAGGCCACTATTGCCGGTATGGTAACGGAGTTTGCCGTTGCGCCGTTGTCCCAGAGATAGTCGTTGGTCCAGCCGGTTGTAGCACTGGCAGACAAGCTTACAGTCGAGCCTTGCAGCACGGTCTTCTCCGTAACCGTTTCCTCCACTCCGTCAACTGTCATTTTCTCGGTCATAAGGTCGGCCTTGCCGTCGCCGCACACTGCTATTGCGAAAGCCTGCTGACTGACTTTGCCGTTGGCGGCGGTGTAGCTAACGCGGTAGATGTAGCTACGGTCGGCCTTGACGGTTATGTTGCGTGTGGTTTCCCCTGTGTTCCAGAGCCATTTGTCGGTGTCTTCCGTTCCTTCGGGCAACTGCGGCATGAGCGTAATGTCGGCACTGTCAGCCGGAATGGCCTTGGTTGCACCGGCTTCATAGTTGTATTTCAGTCCGCCGAGGTTGGTCTGGTTGGTGTAAGTCTCACCTTTATATATAATGTCTCCCGAAAGCGGAGTGATGGCAGAGTCGGCTGCTATGGCCGGACGCCAGCTTGTGAGTGTGGAGAAGCCAATATGGTCGAAGCCACCGCTGTTTTGGCTGTAGTTGCCGCCACCGCCGTCAGGGCAAATCTTTGAATGTGCCTGGTCGGCATACTGTAGTTTCACACCGCGCAAGCCCTCGTAGTAGCCTATGGCACGGTCCCAGTAGGGACGGTACTCACCGCTGCCACCTGTGTTTGGGCCTGTCATTTGCCACCCTGAACCCATCGTTCCGCGACAGTCAGCATAGTTGTAGTTGATCCAAGGCAGCGACGTAGCGTCAACACCTCCAAAGTTCATAGCCGCAACAAACTCCGTTCCGGCTGCAATGCGGTCGTTCATATAGGCGAAGAGGTCATCACCCTGGTTGAGACCCACCGTACAGATGTCGAGGGCCAAGCCAAGAGCCATGAGAGCGTGGCCTTGGTCGCGTCCGCTCTCCTGCATCTGGCCGAGATAGCCCAGCGGACCGCGCTCGTCGGGCAGCACTACAGGCACAAGATTGCCTATAAATTCGTCGCATCCGTCGTTGAGTATCACAGAGTTGTTTGTGCGGTCCTTGTATGTACCAACGTGGTCGTACTTGTAGAAAGACACGCCCTGATTGTACATATGCACGTCGTCGCACAGTATGCCTATGCTCATTACGCACAGCGCATTGCACAGTCCCCAGTTGCTCCAGTAGTGTCCGGGACGCTGGCCGAGGTTGCTGTAGCGCGCATTGAGCCAAGTATCGTGGCGGCGGCGCAGGAAATCGATGGCGGGATTGTACCACACACGTATCATATACTGGCGGAACGTCTCGAAATCCTCGCTGCTCCAGCCCTCATAGTCGCGCATCAGTTCAGCGGCATTGGCCAGTTCGTAGCCGTAAATGCCGGCTGCAAGCGACAGGTTGGTGTCGCCGCTCACATACTTGTTGCCCTTTGCCCATGCCATAAGTATGCGTACTGCGGCATCGGCGTTGGCGGTTGTGCCACCGATTTTCCACCGCAAGGCGTTCTGGTAAGCCATGGCTGCGCCGCGAGCCACGTTCATATAGTTCTGGCTGCCGCTACCGCCACGCACGATAGTCTCCACAGGCCAGGTCTGTGTGTCGGCACTACTGTATGCATTAGCGCACAGGATTTCCCATGCCTTGGTTATGGTTGCGTCACCTTCAGCCAGGAGTTGCTTCGCCCGGTCGATGTCCTGCTGCGACACAATGCCGCCTGGATGCACAAAACCGTGGTTGTTTGTTTCCTCAAACACGCGCTTCGAAGCATAGCCCTCGGTGGCCTTTGCATTGTCATATGCGGTTTGCAAAGCCTGCAAACGCTCGTCAAGCAACAGTTGTGAGGCCTTGCCCGTGGCCAGTTCCGTCTCGGCTATGGTCACAGCATCCTGCACTTCGCTTATGGCGTTGGGTGCATAAACGCCCGTAGCTGCGCCAATCCACGTCTTCGCCTCGGCCACAAGGGTCTGCAAAGCGGTAGGGTCGCCGGGCGTACCGTAGCGGTATTCCTTGTCAATGTCGGTGGCTATGGCTGCGAGCGACTGCACTTCAGCGTCGCTTATGGCCTCTCCGTAGATGCGGAAGTCGGCCACAAGGGTTTTTCTCAGGAAGTTGTCGTCGGCAAACGGGGAGCGGCCTACGTAGCAACATGTAGGCGTTTCGGTGAAAATCTTGCTCAGTATGGGCATGGAGGCGTTCTCTCCTACGAGTTTCCCGTCGATAAAGAGTTCGCCTGTGGTGCCGCTCTGGCGGTAAACCACGCTGATCCACCGTCCCTTGGGCGATGTTGTGCCCACCTGTATGCCGCTTTCATTGTTGTAGCCTCCGGTTGACGTGGCCACGCGTTGGGCATTCAGACGGTAAGTTGTGTACTGGGCCTCGGTGGCTGTGCCGGCTGCCGATGTGGAGAATGTCCACAGAAAAAAGCCGTTGCCCGACAGCGAAGCGTCGCTGGCCACACGATAGCAAGCGGCCACCGTGTAGTCGTTGAGCGACTGCACTATTTCGCCCGTAGCCTTGCCCATTATCAGATAGCCACGGTTGTTGCCAAGGTCGAGGGCATGGTATTTGCCCACCTGAACCACCGATGCGACACCGGATGCCTGAACCGTGATGCCCGAAACTGGGTCGGTTATGTTTCTGTCCGACACATCTTCAAAGTCCAAATGCATCTTCAGATTGTTCTGCGCCGGCAGACACGCGGCCAGTACAAGCAGTAATGATGTAATAGTTGTTCTAAGCATGTAGTTAATTTAATTGTTGGTACGAGTTAATTCATTGTTAGTATGCGGCAAATGTACGGGTTTTCATCCGTAACCGCACCACTTACACGTCCCAAACCGCATGCTTGTTTCGTACAACACCCCTCTTTGTACGTTTCATGCATACCTTTCTGTACGAAAAGTACACATACGGACACAGCCTAAGCGAGGACGCAGCACCCCGTCCTAAAGAATAGACATTGTCATACGACCATACCCAATGTACCACTTTTCACTACATAAATTAGTTCTTTCTCTTAGGAGAAATCTCCGTTCCGTTGTTCGGAACGTGCGTTCCGTAGTTTGGAATGTCCGTTCCGAACAACGGAATGTGCGTTCCGAACAATGGAACGGAGATTTCAGTTAGGCAAAGATGCAATTTCTATTAGATAAATGCAAAATCACACCATGCTTCTCACGGTTTTCTAAGCAGCCGTCTCCAGACGCTTCCTTCGAGCTGCATTCGATTGTTGAGATGGCCAAGAAACACAACAAGACATCTTTCAATGCAATTCAAGCCTTATTTGGGGGTTGATGCATTGTCATGCACATACCGCAGAACAGTTACGCATGGACTCTGGTAAACATTATCAAAGCAAATAACAGCAAGACCCTTGATGCGATGAAAGCAATCAGAAAGCAAAACGGATGCCTGATTTTTTCATCAAGCATCCGTATCTTCATTAAGTTATCCTTCTCCCTCTATCACCCAATCCTCGATGTTGCCTTTGGTGGAATCGAAGTTGATGCCCACTTTCGTTATCGGCAATCCACTGAGGGCGAAACGTTGGCGATAGTTCTTGAGGTTGATCTGCTGCATCGCCGCTTGCGCATTCTTGTTCAGCTTCAACTCGATGATGTAGAGGTCGGTCTTAGTCAAGAGCACGATGTCTACCCTGCCCTTGGGGGTGTGAACCTCCACGTCCACCAGATAGGCGGTGAGGAGCGTGAAGATGATGAAGAGCATCTGCTGGTAGTGTCCCTCGTAGTTGGTCACGTTGCAGTAAGGCACCGTGCCGAGAAAATCCTGCAAGAGATGCAGGGCACCGTCCATATCCTGCTTGTCGAGAGCCTGGGCAATGCGGCGGGCCGTCGTAGTAGTGGCAAGTGTGTTTTGTGTGACATACGACGGGATGAGGGCTTTCGTCAGTCCCACCTTCACCTCTTTGTTGGGCAGGTCGAGGGTATAATAATTGTAGTCGCGGTTGTAGTCCTTGATGGTGATGTAACCACTCTGGTAGAGCAACGGCATAATGGTTGTCATGTTTTCCGTCGGTGCGTCAAACTCGCTCTCGTCAGCCTCCACCTGGCCTATATCAGCAGGTAGAGTGTCAAATTTGCACATCATGTTGATGAGATAGGTGGGCGTGCCGGAGGAGAACCAATAGTTCCCCAATTCTCGTTTGGCAAAGCAATTTAGCAGGCTGTATGGATTGAAGACATCAGGCGACGACTTTGAGAAATGATAACCATCGTAATGTTCCTTGAGCTTGGCAATGGTCATATCTACCGACAAGCCAAAAGCCTTGGAAAGCATCTCTATGTCTTCCGACATGTTTCCCAATAGTTCCTCCTTGGTGATTCCGCAGATACCTGCGTATTCATCATCCATGGAGATGTTCGTGATGTTGTTCAGCTCGCTGAAGATGCTGAGCTGAGAGAACTTGGTGATGCCCGTGAGAAAGACGAAACGTAGCTTCGCTTCGCTATACTTTAGGGGACTGTAGAAATTGCGCATCGTATTGCGAAGCACGTCCAGCTGCTCCTTCTCATGCACAACATCCAGCATCGGTGCATCATACTCGTCGATGAGCACCACCACCTGCTTGCCGCTTTTATCGTAAGCTGTATTAATGAGTTCTGTCAAACGGTTGTTGGCATCCATCTGCGGATGTTCCACACCCCATTTTCGCTCTTCTGCCTGGAGAATGAATGCCAGATATCTTTCCAACGCATCCTTCTCCATGTGCTTTCCTCCGCTCATGTCGAAGCGGAGCACAGGATACTCCGTCCACTCTTGCTCCAATTTTTCAATAGCAAGTCCCTTGAAGAGTTCCTTCTTCCCCTCGAAGTAGCTTTGCATGGTGGAAACCAAGAGCGACTTGCCGAAACGGCGCGGCCGCCCTAAGAAAAAATAAGTACCGCTGGTATGGGACATGCGGTAGATGTATTCCGTCTTGTCGATGTAGAGCTTGTCTTCCTTGCGGATTCGCTCGAACGTCTGTATTCCTATCGGATATAATTTCAGTGCCATAAC
>CAVAQY010000007.1:0-52042 GCA_963590865.1 Bacteroidaceae bacterium
GCTACACTTTATTCCTGATTACCTGGTGTCACCAACCGAGGATATCCGCTGACCCGTTTTATACCCGTTTTAGAGCTATAACAAGGCATTTTACTATGCCATGACCGTGTTTTTAACGTCGATAAGTTTCAAATTGAAAATTCTCAATCCCTCAAAAATCGTTTTGACACACCATCATTCGTGTTGAAAGGCCGAAGTCCGAGAGCAAACTTAGTAGGCACAGTCATTCTTCAATTCTCTAATTCTCTAATTCTTGACCTTGGCTTGTATCACTTGCCGCCGACTAATACCAATGTAAACTTGGTTTGTACCGCTTGCCGCTGTAGTTGAGCCGATAGACCACGCACGCCATGGCGTATGACGGAATTACATTGGTGGCTTTGCTGCTTGTGTAGCTCTCGGTTATGGTATTCTCCACGTGCTTTAGCTGGCGTAGCAGGTCGAAGCCCTCAAGCACAACCATCAGTCGGCCTTGCATGAAGGTGCGCACGAGGCGTGCGTCCCATACGAAGTCGGTGGTGTTGAGTTGTGCCGAGGCGTATTGACGTCGGCCATACATATTGAGACTTGTTGCAAGGTCGAGCTTCCATGGCAGATGTAGATGGGCGAGCAACCCCGTTTCCCAGTCGATGGGGTGGGTCACAGTGCTGCCGTTGCTTGAGTAAGACTGGCGGAAGCGCGAGCGCAAGGTGAGTATCTGTGCGCCAAACTTGAATTTTAGGCGAAGGTCGTTGTCGATGCTTTTCACGGTGGCTTCCTTGCGTATTACGGTCGTGGCATCGTCTACGTTCTTGTCTTTCGTCTCCTCCAGACTTACCTTCTGTTGCAATCCTACCGAGAGATTGTTGTGCAGAAATATTGTTGCCCGGCGGTTTAGCGGCAAACCGATGACCCATGTGCCCTTTGTGGTGCGGTTGCCGTTGGCGTTGTCGTAAGTGTACAGTTTCCTTCCCGACGGACGGTCGTAGCATAGTTTCGTCACAATGGCGTTGGCTGTCTGCTCATGCTCCAGTTGCAGTCCAAGTTCGTATCTCATGTCCTTGCTCAGATAGCTATATGTCAGTCGACCGTCCATCCACAGTTGGCTTTTCAGTTGGCTGTTGCCCCGGTAGTAGGTCTGTGCGTCGGTGGTGATGGTGACGTCTTCCATCTGCTCACACTCGGGCAGAGTGGTGGTGCTTTGAAACAGCATTGTCAGTTTGTGGCGCAGGTCGTTGCTTCGCCATTGCACGTAGGTGTTCTTTGCGTCGAGCGAAACGAAGCTCTGCGTATGGTGGCGCGCATAGTCGCTGCGTTCGTATGTCCGTGTAAGGCGATGCAGCCCGAAAGGCAGGTATAGGTTCATGCTCCACACTCCCAGTTTGCCCGTGAGGCTCCAACGGTACTTCAGCATCCACTCTTGATAGGTGTCGCTCTCGCGCTGGCGGTAGCTGTTGTCGCCCACTTTGTCGCCCTGTTCCACCATGTCCTCATGTTTGCTTATGTGCTTCAACTGATATTGCAGTGTACCGAGGCTGTGCTTCGTAAGCCAAATGTAGCTCATTTTGCCGTAGATGTCGGTGTAGTCTATTGGACGGGTGAAGAGCCGTTGGTGGTAGTGGTATGTCGAGTCGATGGTCAAGTCGTAGTAGTTGATGGTCTGTTCGGTCTGCTGTTCCTCACGTCCGCCCTTGTTGGTGGCTCCGGCTTCTGCCTTCACCTGTTTGCGCTTGTTGTCGAACTTTACGCTTGCAGTCATGGAGATACCGGCCGTATAGTTGTGGCTTCGTGTCGATGCAGTGTTGTGGCTGTCGTTGATGGCTGTGCGCTTGCCGTCGGCAGTCTCGTCTTCCGACTCAAGCGAGGCTTCGGTTGTGGTGGTGTTGTCGGTTGCGTTGTATGTGAATTTGGGCTTGACATGCATGTCCACATTGCCGAGCATGGTGTGGAAGTCGTGGTAAGTGTCTATCTTTACCTTCTCGTTTCCGCCAACGGCGTGCGATGTTTGGTGGGTGTTGCCTGACTCTATGAAGTTGGTGCGGTCAATGTCGGTCACGGTGTGCGTGTTGGTGCGGTTGAAGGTGAGAAACCCCGTCACGTCCCATTTCTTCTGTTTCCACTTATAGTCCCATCCGGCCATCTGCGTGGTGCGTTGGTTCTTTGCCGCCTCGGCTGGAGTCCATTCTGTTTCCTGTCCAGGTTGGCGCGAGTCGTTGATGTCGTTGACGTTGGCGTATGCCGTCATGCGCAGTTTCTTGTCGTCAACCATGGCAAACACCTTGTCGGAATACCGTGAGTTGGGACCAAAGGCAGCCGACAGCTCCGCCCACCACTTTTTCTTGTATTCCTTTTTCAGGGTAATGCTCATGCGCTTGCCTTGGTCGTAGTCGTAGAACTTCACCATATAGATGGCATGGGCAGGTATGCGTCCGGTCAGTGTGGAAATAGCATTTTTGAAGAAAGTCTTGCTGTCAACCATCATCTCCTTCACTTTCACTCCGTCGATTTCCACGTTGCCGTTGCTGTAGTATGTCACGTGTGGAAGTTTGCGTAGCAGCCGGTCGAGATTAGCTCCTTCTGGCAGTGCAAAAGCATCGGCGTAGAATGTAAGGGTGTCGCCCTTGACATAGTGTTGTTTCAGCTCGTCCTCATCTTGTGCGAGTGCGGAGATGGGGCGCATCAACATGGCGACGCATAATAAGGCTGCAAAGCTTGCTATGCAGTGGGGGCGTCTATCGTGTTGTGTGTATGCTTGTGTCGTTTGCATGTTTTCAGTTATAGTTAGTCCTGTAAATTAGCTTTGCCAGTTGTGGCGGTATTTTTATAGAACCGCCCTTTATGGCATTTATGGTTGCCCGCCCCATTTTCTTGTGTTAGTTTTGGTTATGCTGCATTGGCGTGCGTGTTGGGTGCGGTGCAAACTAAAAGGAATTGATTGTCTCACGACAAACAATTCCCCCATTAACCTTAATAATCTAATACCATGAAAAACACGGTACAAAGATATGAATTATCGTCTACAAAGTGTTCTTGTCTTAAAGATAATTGTCGGTTTTTTGTTTATTTAAAGATTTCGTTTGGCTATTCTTCCCTTTGTCTCTACCTGACTGTTTGAAAGTCTTTGCCTGTCCATTTTAGTGTTAGGGTATGCAGTAAAGGCGTTGTTTCTTTGCGCTCGTCACTCGTTTGCAGCGGCAATTGAGGTGTCAGCGTCAGCGTGTTGTCGGCCGGGGACAGTGCCGCTGCCACCATGAGCAGGGCAGTGTCGGGATAAATTTCGGCATAGCGTGTGGCTGACATGGTGTCGGGGCGTGCCACAAGCTGTGGTGCATAACTGCCGGGGACGAGCGTTGTGGGCAGCTGTTTCCACTTCTGGGTGAAGAATGTCACCTCACTCTCCTTGGTTTTTGAGCCGAATGTCTTTACCATGCACACCATACAGACGCTTGAGTCGGGCAGTTGTACAGCCGTGGGCAACAGTTTAAATTCTATAGACAGGCTTTCACCCATGCTTATCTGGGTGTAGTCGGTGGTGAGAGTGTCCATGGAGCACTGGCCGCCAAGGTTGTCTGTAATCACCGCTTTCATGCCCGAGTCGATGAAGTCGACCATATCGAGACAGTTGTTGTGCGACATAGTGGGCAGCAACGTGTCGGGCATTTGTCTAAACACATCGCGCATGAGCGGCTGCTGCGCCTCTGCCACAGTGCATACGGCGAGCATGGCCAGAGTGCACTTTAAGAATCGGCTTGTAGTTGTTTTCATTCCTTTCTCCTCCATATACCGGTCACTTTCCTCCTTATGGCCACGGCATTGATTATTGTTATGAGCACAAACAGCGACAGTCCGACGGCCAGTGACGGCAGTATCGTGCCTTCGTCGATGCTCGGGAACAGTGTTTCAATCATTTCCATGTACTGTCCGCGCACGACAACCACTACCACAAGAGCCAGCACCAGCACCAGAAGGTTAAGCGCAGCCGTGAGCAACTGATAGGGTAGGGCCACCTTTTGCGGACTGTAGCCTATGAGAAGCAGGTTTTCAAGCTTCGACGAGTTCTTCTGCACGAGCAGATAGATGCTCAGCATGAGAATGTAGAAACTAAGTATACTGATGACAAGTCCGACGCTCATAACCAGCGTGACCACCATTTTCAGAAAGTATGTGGTCTTTTCGGAGTCCAGTTTGTCGTCTTCCACTTCGTAGCCGTGGCTTTCAACGAACTGCGATATGTGAGTGTCGGTCGGGTTGGCCACCTCTACAATCAGTCTTGTCGGTTCGCTCTTCATGCCGGGAGCATAGACACCGTTGCTCCAGTCCATGAAACTTTGCGGCACGAGTATGCTGTTGAGCCTGTTGGAAAAGCCTATCACACGGCCGCGGTACTCATCCTGCCGACCGTTGCCGTGGATGAAGATGCGGAAATCAATCATTCCAACCAGTCCGTCGCTTATCTTGGGCAGTGAGCGGCTCTGCGCAAAACCGAAATTATACATGTTTATGTATGAACGCGGCAATATTATGGGCACGTCACTGCCCTCCTGCCACTTCCACTGGTCGAGCGGTACGTCGACAAAGCCGTCTGGAACACTCTCAAAGAACAGTTCCGAGCTGAGCACAGGCACACCGTTGACTCCCATGCGGGCATCTGCCTTGTATTCTGTGGACGTGAATGCACCCACCTTGCGTGCAAACTTCTGATCTTTCACTTCTGCTTCCTCGGCTTCGTTGAACGAACTGTTGCGTCCGGACAGCGTGGTGGCAGTGGAGATGCGCTTGCTCACAATCAGATAGTCGGCACTCATGAACGAATCACCTTGGGTAAACACCGGCAATACGTCGCGGTAGAACTGAAATCCCAGCAGGACAATCAACATTCCGAGCAGGTTTGCAAAGAAGAAACCCACGAACTGCGGCACACTGATGTGCCGTCTTAAAAGTTTCCAAACGAGATTCATAGTCTGAAAGTCCTTTCGTAATTGAGGTCAATGTGTTTGCCAATGCTTGTAACAATCACGCCAGCTCCCTGACGCTTGGCTTCGTTCATCATTATTTCGCCCATGATGCGCGAGTTTGTATCGTCAAGATGGCTTATTGGCTCATCGGCGAGAATGAAGTCGAACGGCTGCACCAACGCCCTCATCATGGCCACACGCTGTTGCTGTCCGAACGACATCCGCCCAATCTTTGCTTCCTTTTTGTCGGCAATGCCGAGCATATCAAACCATTCGTCTATCTCTTTGTGGGTCTTGAAGTGCGTCAGCTTGTTCTTTATTTCCACGTTTTCGTAGGCCGTAAGTTCCGGAAACAACCGCAGCTCCTGAAACAAATGGCTTACGTGACAGGTGCGCATATCCACCCAGTCGGCGGTTTTCAGGCTTTTTGCATCCCTGTCGTCGAAGCAGATGCGCCCCGTGTAGTCGTGGCGATAGCCTATGACATAGCTGCAAAAGGTGCTTTTCCCCTTGCCGCTTGCCGCCTCAACGAGATAGAGGTGGCCTTTGTCGAAAGTTATATCCTGCTGCCACACCTCTGATTGCAGGTCGTCGCGCGAGGCAAACACGTGGGGCAGTACGTTGCTGAATACTATCCTTTCCATTATAAGTAGGAGTTCAAAATTATTAGTATAAGTAGGTATTCAAAATTATCCGTATATATTTATGGGTCAGCAGATGTCAAATAATTTTAGGTACCTGCTTATGTGGTTTGTTCCTTTCATTTACTCGTAGATTGATGGCTTTTGTGGTTGACTTTGCCGTGGTCATTTCATGCTGAACACCACGGCGTTGACCTTACCGAACAACGGTTTGATCATATCTGTCACCACGGAAATCTCAGGATTGGAGCTGGTGATGGCCTTCACGTTAGCCACGGCGCATAGCTTGAGTCCCTTGATGTCGCTCTGCGCCACCGGTGAGGCAGACTGTTGGCCTTTTGCGCTTGCTGCATTGGCTAACTGCTCGCTGCTGGCTAAGGTGAGTTCCTTGCCATTATGACCGAAGAAAACGGTGCTTTCAGAGCTTTTAAACACAAATGTGTTGGGCTGCATGCCGTCGGTTATGATGGTGCCTGCCGGACATGACTTCTTCCAGTAGTCCACATCAGCAAGCCAATCGGCATTGGCCGTCTGTGCAACCACCATGAACTGACTTTGTCCGCCGCCCGCTTGCGGCATGGCAACGAGCACATCACCGTCAATGCTCTTTATCATTTTGTCAATGTCAAGGGCGGTGTTCAGTCCTGCAAGCATGGCTCTCAATCCACTGTTGCCGCGCAGTTGGTTGATGAATGTATCACCGTTGAGTCCGCACGCTACAGTCAGAGCCGCATCTGTCGGAGTGCGGTCAATCAGATTGCCGCCGATGGGCTTGTATGCCGCCGATGCGTCTTTCAGAGCCTTGTCGGTTGTGGGGTCAAAAGAAAAACTCTCGCCCGTAATTTCGAGCAGTCCTTTGCCGTTGGAGTTCATTGTGGCACCGATGTAAACATCGGTCGGAGCCGTGCCTTTGGGCGCACCGAGGGTGAAAAAGGCTGCAAACTTGTCGGGCAGAGCCTGCGCCTGTGCCACGAGAGTCACCGGACAGTCCAAGGTTTCAAGCCTTTCGAACAGGCGTGAGTCCTTGATGCCGTTGTCTTCATCGGCCTTCAGCCACTTGGCCATACGGCGTTGCAGCTCGGCTTGAGCACTGCCTACCGATGGTCCCATAATGAGTATTGCATCGGAAGAGTAGCCCACGACGAAGTTGCCGTGGAGCACAGTGAACATGAATCCTTTTTTTTCCTCAGGCTTGCTGCACTTCTGCTTTTCAGCAAGCTGTCCTATCCACTTCTCAAGGTCGCCCTTCGAACCTACTGCGCCCACCACTCCGAGAGTGCCGTCAGTTGTTTCAAAGGCGTAAACCTTTTGTCTGAGGTCTATGCCACACTCGTTGGGGTCGTCAATGCCGAGCACACTCTTGAGCAAAGCTGCGCGCTCGCTATCGTCCATACCGCTCTGCTCTGCCATCTTGGTCAAGTCGAGCGACATTAGGGCTGTACTTCCCTTGGGTATCACGTTCACATAGTCGGTGGAACACGACGACAGGAACGCCAATAACAGAACCACGGTGCACTGTAGGCACACTGTGGCCGCAGTTCTCCAACCCTTTTTCTGTCTGTTGTCAGTCATGCTGTATGTCTGTTTTGTTGTCTATATGCTTTTGTTGCGGTTTGTCGGTTTCGTAAGGCTAATCATTACGGGGCGTAAAGGTAATCATTAGACTTCGCAAACGGCATCTTTACTAATCATAAACGTCAGGTCTCTATGGCGGCGGTGTCATTGTCTGGCCAGTTGGAACATCATCACCGATGCCAGTCCGGCCGTTTCAGTGCGCAACCTGCTGCTGCCGAGACTTACCGAAACGAAACCATTGGCCAAAGCCATTTCGACCTCATCGGTTGAGAAGTCGCCCTCCGGACCAATCAACACCGTAGCCTCCTCATCGGGAGAAAGGCTGCGCAGACGGTCAAACAAGTTGTCCTTGGCATACTCGCTGTAGCAGTGGGCGATAAATCTGTTGCCTTGCGGATGGGCAGCGATGAACTCCTTGAACGAAACCATTGGGTTCAGCTTTGGCAACCATGCCTTGTGGCTCTGTTTGGCCGCCGCAATGAGGATGCGCTCAAGTCTTTCGGGCTTTATGGTCTTGCGTTCGGAGAACTTGCAGTCAAGGAAACTGACCTCATCAAAGCCTATCTCAGTGGCCTTTTCCAGAAGCCATTCTATGCGGTCAATCATTTTTGTGGGAGCTATGGCAAGATGGAAATGTCCCTGCCACTGGGGCTTTTGCGGCAGCTGCTCTATGATGTGGTAGCAGCAGTGGTGAGGCGCAGTAGTGGTAACCTCGGCTCTGAACATTCCTCCGCGTCCGTCCATGAGCATCATCTCATCGCCGCTCTTCAGTCTTACGACGCGCAGTGCATGTGTGGCCTCGTCTTCCGGGAGTTCAGTGACTGTGGCCGCATTGGGAACGTAGAAATATCTGGTCTCTTTCATTGTCTGTCTTGCGCCTCCTGAGCGTCGGTTTCAGTCTTTCGGTTGCGCAGTTCTCCGTTGATTATAGAAGCCAAACGGTAGTTCTCCGCATTGATGGCACGTTGCAACTCCTCCTTCAGTTTGGCTGTGTCGAGCACGTTGATGGGTATGGACATCTTGTCGGTGTCGTCGTTGTTGGGCACACTCTGCTTGCGCATGAGTTCGTTGCTTATATACAAAGGTATAGGGCTGATGCGTGTGAGCAGGATTGCGTCGCTAAGTCTGATGCGGTATTGCGACAAATCCTCCGTGTCGGTTATCACGGTCTTGTATTCTCCGTTGTCAATGTCGTAGATTTCTATTTCGTACCGAGCCAGTCCAATGGACTCCGACAGCAGACTGACGAGCACCTCGGGCAGCAACCTGCTACGTGTCTTGAATGCAGTGTTGTTCCTAAGTCCGATTTGCTGCTTTATCTGGCTGTCACATACTGTGGTGATAGCCCGCTTGCCGTCTGTGTCAGTGAGCGTGACGACAGCCATACCTTCGCCTCCCACAATCTCGGCTATATTCTTGAAAAAAAGTCTTGTCCTGTTCTTCAGCATAAAGTCCTGTTATTTTACGGCGGTAATTTATAGAACCGCCCTTAACCTTTTTCCGTTGTGAAACGCCTCAAGTCCACGTCCTTCTGCATCGGGCTTCAGTTCTATGGTGCCTGTCATCCACAGGGTTGACTGCCGTTCCTCGGTGAGAGGTTCCACTGCAACCACCAATCCGTTGTCGATTATCACCACGCCCGGTTCAACAACCGAGTGCCCAGTGAGTATCTTATTGGCAGCTATGCGCACCGTTTTTTCCATACGTTTATCTTGTGGTTGGCTCGAATACCTTCATTTTCTTTACGTCTGGCATCGCTTTCTTCATTGTGACGGCATTGCCTTTGGGCTGTGGCGAAGGAGGCGTGGTCGCTGTGTCGGCGGCTATGGTGTCGTTTTGCTGTGGCAGGTCTTCCTGCTTGCGGTGGAATCGTATCAGTTGGATGCCGTCGATGAACAGTATCTTCCTCGTGTATGACTCATCGCCGCCCTGTCCGAGGTAGAAGAATCCTTCTATTTCCTTTATGTCAGCATCGTTGTTGCCTGGAATCTGAAGTCGGGCAAGTCCGGACACGTTCACGTTGGCATAGTATACGGCAGTGCTGTCGCTACCGGCATAGCTCACCTTGGCGCACATTATGCCGTCCTTGTTGCCGCTTTGGAACATGAAGTTGGCCATGATGTTTAGCATAAACGAGTCGCCGCGCCGGAAAGTGGAGTCGGCCCTTATGATGAAATCAATACGGTTGTAAGGCGGTGCGGGCATTAGCATGGCGCAAGTGGCATCCTTCCAGATGTTGGCGGTGTCGCCTGTGGACGTGAGATTGGCATACTGGCCAATCCCTCCCACCGAAGCTCCGAGCTTTGTTGCTTCGCTTTGCAGCCGTTTCGAAACCGTTTCATACACCTTGGCCAACCTTTCTGCATGTGAATAGTAATAGACGAGCGACGAGTCGAACTCGGCTTCGCTCACGGAGTGCTTCTTCAGTACACCGAGATAGTAGAGGTTGCGGTTGTATTCTGAATTGTCGCCCTGGGAAGCGAGCGACTTCATTACATAATAGTCGTACAGAATGTCGGCCATGTCGTCGGGCTGTATATACTCCGACGGCACTTGCGGTTTGCATCCCGTCAGCGTCATGGCCGCAATCACGATCATGGCAAGAAGTTTGTGCAGACTAATCCTGTGCATTAGCATTGTCTTGTCCATACTTCTCTGCGCTTTTCTCACGAATATGCAATGTTATGGAGTTGAGTTCCCTGCGGTAGAACAACAGCAAAAGCACTACTCCAACGCTTATTGCCGAATCCGCAAAGTTGAAGATGGGGCTGAAGAAAACAAATTCCTGTCCTCCTACCACAGGCATCCACGACGGCCATGTGGTTACAATGAGTGGAAAGTAGAACATATCGACCACTTTGCCCATGAGGAATGGGGCGTAGCCGCTGCCGAAAGGCACGAAATAGGAAGTGTAGAACTCGGAGGAACCGTTGAAAATCAAGCCGTAGAACATGCTGTCAAGTATGTTTCCGGCAGCTCCGGCCACCACCATCGCCATGCAAACAATATAGCCGCGGCGTATGTCGGTGCGCTTTGACACCTTATATATATAGTAACCGATGGCCGAAACGGCCACTATGCGGAACACTGACAGCACGAGTTTGCTGCCTATCTCCATGCCATAGGCCATGCCGTTGTTCTCGATGAAGCGTATCTTAAACCACGAAGCGATGTCAATCGTTTCGTAAAGGGTCATGTTTGTCTTCACCCAAATCTTTATGGCCTGGTCTATCAAAAGAATGGCTATAACAATCAGTATAGCCATTCTTCCGTTGTTCAGCACCTTTCCTTGCTGTTTCATCTCTTTCTGTTCTGCTTTGATTCAACGCTGAGCGTTGCGTGTGGCACGGCGCGCAGGCGTTCCTTGGGTATCAGCTTGCCTGTTATGCGGTCTATGCCGTAGGTCTTGTTTTCTATTCTCACCAATGCAGCTTCAAGACCGTTGATGAACTTCTGCTGTCTTCCGGCCAGTTGTATCAGTTCTTCCTTGCTCTGCGTGGCACTACCCTCCTCCAGAATCTTGTAGGTGGGTGACGTGTCGTCCACATCGTTGCCGTCCTGATTCATCAACGTGCGCATCATCTGCTCGTAGTCGCGCTTGGCAAGCACCAGCTTTTCCTTTATTATGACTTTGAACTCCTCGAGTTCATCGTCATTATACCGTGTCTTTTCTGTGGTCATAGGAATAGGTTTTATTAGGTTTGTATGTAGTTTCCGTTGTTGCGGCTATACCTTCTCAACCTTAATGTTGGCCTTAGTGTCATCGAGTTCTATCTCTTGGCCGTCGTTGTCGGCCACGATAATGTCGTTGGCGAGCACTTGTGCCTTGATATACTGTGCATATCCATCAATGGCAGCTGCCACCCGTTCGTCGGGAGACACCGTTACGTTTATACGGTCGGTAATCTCAAGGCCATTGTCCTTGCGCATGTTTTGTATGCGGTTGATTAGTTCGCGTGCCATACCCTCGTTGCGCAACTCGTCAGTAAGTTCCACCTCAAGTGCAACGGTCAGATTGCCTTCATTGGCCACCAGCCATCCGGGTATGTCCTCGCTGATTATCTCCACATCCGTGGCTTCCACGATGGCCTCCTGACCTTCCACGGTGAGCTTTATCGATCCTTCGCTCTCCAGTCGGGCTATCTCGTCTTGACCGAGTGTGGACATGGCGGCTGCAATGCCCTTCATCAGCTTGCCGAACTTCTTGCCCATGGTGCGGAAGTTGCACTTCACCTTCTTCACGAGCACATCGGAACCTTCTACGAAATTCAGTTCCTTGACATTCACCTCGCCCTTAACAAGTTCCTTGACGGCCTCGATGTGTGCCTTTTGCTCCTCGCTTGTAGCCGGAACCATCACTGCCTGTAGCGGCTGGCGCACCTTTATGTTCACCTTACGGCGCAAAGCGAGCACCATTGACGTTATCTTCTGTGCCAAGCCCATGCGTTCCTCAAGGTCTTTGTCTATGAGACTGTTGTCGGCAACGGGGAACTTAGCCAAGTGAACCGAGCACACAGTGTCGCGGCCAGTTGCGTTGGTAAGGTCGAGATAGAGCCTGTCGGCATAGAACGGAGCAAATGGGGCGAGCAGCTTAGCTACTGTTTCAAGACAAGTGTAAAGCGTCTGATAGGCAGACAACTTGTCCTTGCTCATTTCCTTGCCCCAGAAACGTTTGCGGTTCAGGCGTACATACCAGTTGCTGAGGTCGTCGTTGACGAACGACTCAATGAGGCGGCCTGCACGGGTTGGGTCGTAGTTCTGCAACTCGCGGTCTACATTATTAATCAAAGAGTGCAGCACCGACAATATCCATCGGTCTATCTCCGGACGTTCTGCCATAGGCACATCGGGCTCGGCATAGCTGAAGCCATCGACGTTGGCATAGAGACTGAAGAAGGAGTATGTATTGTATAGTGTGCCGAAGAATTTGCGGCGCACCTCATCTACTCCGGCAGGATCGAACTTCAGGTTGTCCCACGGCTCGGAGTTGGTCATCATATAGAACCTCACGGGGTCGGCACCGTATTTGCCTATCATCTCAAACGGGTCGGTCACGTTGCCCACGTGTTTCGACATCTTGTTGCCCTTTGCGTCAAGCACCAGGCCCGATGAAATGACGTTCTTGAACGCCACGCTGTCAAATACCATGGTTGCGATGGCGTGCAACGTGAAGAACCAACCGCGCGTCTGGTCAACTCCCTCGTTGATGAAGTCAGCAGGGAAAGCCAACCGCTTGTCTATTACCTCGCTGTTTTCGAAGGGATAGTGTATCTGAGCGTAGGGCATTGAGCCTGAGTCGAACCATACGTCTATAAGGTCGGTCTCGCGCTTCATGGGTTTTCCCGTGGGGCTAACCAGCACAATGTCGTCAACATAAGGGCGGTGCAGGTCTATGCGGTCGTAGTTCTCTTGCGAGTAGTCACCAGGAACGAAGCCCTTGTCCTTGAACGGATTTGACTTCATTACGCCGGCTGCAACGCTCTTTTCCATCTCGTCGTACAACTCCTGCAGCGAACCGATGCACAGTTCCTCGCCGTCTTCATCGCGCCAGATGGGCAACGGAGTGCCCCAGAAGCGAGAGCGTGACAGGTTCCAGTCGTTGAGGTTTTCGAGCCAGTTGCCGAAACGTCCTGTTCCAGTTGATGCCGGTTGCCAGTTGATGGTCTTGTTCAGTTCGGCCATGCGGTCTTTCTTTGCAGTGGAACGTATGAACCAACTGTCAAGGGGGTAGTAGAGCACAGGCTTGTCTGTGCGCCAGCAGTGCGGATAGTTGTGCACGTGCTTCTCTATCTTGAATACCGTGCCGTTCTGCTTCATCTCCATGCAGAGCACGATGTTCAGGTCTTCAGCCTTGGCGGCTGCCGCCTCGTCATATTTCCCGTCTTTGTTGAACTCCGGACTGTATGCGTTTTTCACATAGTCACCTGCATGATGGCTATAGTCACTGACGTTTACACACGTGTCCACGAAGTTCTTGTCAAGTTCGTCCACGTGGTAGTATTTGCCCTCAAGGTCAACCATCGGACGTGTCTCCCCCTTCTTGTTGATGAGGAAGAGCGACGGTATCTGTGCGTCCTTTGCCACCTTGGCATCGTCAGCACCGAATGTGGGTGCTATGTGTACTATTCCAGTACCGTCGTCGGTGGTAACGTAGTCGCCGAGGATTACCCGGAAGGCCATGTCCTCCATCTCCACAAAGCGGTCCTTGCCGTTTTCTCCGTCAAACACCTTGTCGGCGTGGGCGGCGGCATAGTCTTTTACGTATGCTGGAGAGTTCTTGTCAAGCTTTGCCGTAGGCTTCACCCACGGCATCAGCTGCTTGTAGTGCAGTCCCTCAAGGTCGCGGCCTGTGTATTCTCCCACTATGCGGTAGGGGATTACCTTGTCGCCGTGCTTGTAACTGTCCATAGGCATGTCCTTGCCTTCGGGTTTTAGGTAGGCCGAGAGCAGATCCTTGGCAATGATTATGGTCACGGGAGCGTCGTTGTAGGCATTGTAGGTCTCAACGGCGAGGTATGTGAATGACGGACCTACGCACAGTGCGGTGTTTGAAGGCAGAGTCCAAGGGGTTGTAGTCCATGCAAGGAAGTAGGGTTTGCCCCACTTTGTCCACTCCTCCTTGGGATTGGTGGCCTCAAACAGTGCCGTACACGTGGTGTCCTTCACATCGCGGTAGCATCCGGGTTGGTTTAGCTCGTGCGAACTAAGTCCCGTTCCTGCGCCCGGACTGTATGGCTGTATGGTGTAGCCCTTGTATAGCAAGTCCTTGTTGTAGAGTTGCTTCAGTAGCCACCACAATGTCTCTATGTACTTGTTGTCGTAGGTGATGTAGGGATGGTCAAGGTCAACAAAGTAGCCCATCTCCTCGGTCAGCTTGCGCCATTCGGCAGTAAACTTCATCACATTCTCGCGGCACTTGTGGTTGTAGTCCTCCACCGAGATGTACTTGTCAGAAGCCTTGTTGTCTATGTCGGCCTTGGTTATGCCAAGTTCCTTCTCCACTCCAAGCTCAACGGGCAGTCCGTGGGTGTCCCATCCGGCCTTGCGGTGAACCTGAAAGCCTTTCATTGTCTTGTAGCGGTTGAATGTGTCCTTGATGGAACGTGCCAGCACATGGTGTATGCCTGGGTGTCCGTTGGCCGAAGGAGGTCCTTCGAAGAATACAAACTGGGGACATCCCTCGCGCTCGTCCACTGACTTGCGGAAGACATCTTCCTTGTTCCACATTTCCAATATGTCGCTGTTGACTTGTGTCAAGTCCAAACCGTTGTGCTCGGCAAATTTCTTGGCCATGTCCTTTGTTTCCTTTTAGGGGTGAGCTTGTAATATATCTATAGAATCACCCTAATTAATACATTATTAATATGGTGTACAAAGGTAGTGCTTTTTTCTTATACGGCAAAAATATTAAGATTGGTTATGTAAGACGGTGGTTGCCGCACTTCCGTAGAATGGATGGACGATGTACTTGGTGGCGGTGAAAAACTGCTTGAGAATATACGCCAATCATCGTAGCGGCAACAAAAAATCCGCAGCCATGACGGGCATGGTCTGCGGATTATGTTGTTGTGCCGTATTAGTGTACCGGCACTTTGATTAGTCGAGCTGTGCGAGCTTGTTGTCAGAGCCGAGCACATCGATAATCTTGTGCTTGTACATTTCCTCCATGATGTCGCGTGCAGGGCCGCAGTACTTGCGGGGGTCGAACTCTGCGGGCTTCTCGGCCAAAGTCTTGCGAACAGCGGCAGTGAAGGCGAGACGAGAGTCAGAGTCGATGTTGATCTTGCACACAGCACTCTTGGAAGCCAAGCGGAGCTGCTCCTCAGGTATACCAACAGCGTCAGGCAGCTTGCCGCCATACTGGTTGATCATGTCAACATACTCCTGGGGCACTGAAGACGATCCGTGGAGCACGATGGGGAAGCCGGGGAGCTTCTTCATGATTTCGTCGAGCACATCGAATGCCAATGGAGGAGGTACGAGACGACCTGTCTTCGGGTCGCGGGTGCACTGCTCGGGCTTGAACTTGTATGCTCCGTGGCTTGTTCCGATGGATATGGCCAGAGAGTCAACACCGGTCTTTGTGGTGAAGTCGATAACCTCTTCGGGCTTTGTGTAGTGAGAAACCTCAGAAGCCACTTCGTCTTCAACACCTGCGAGCACTCCAAGCTCACCTTCAACGGTGACATCATACTGGTGTGCATATTCAACCACCTTCTTTGTCAGTGCAACGTTCTCGTCGTAGGGCAGCGAAGAACCGTCAATCATCACAGAAGAGAAGCCCATGTCAACGCAGTTCTTGCACAGCTCAAAGCTGTCGCCGTGGTCAAGGTGCAGCACAATCTCAGGATGGTTGCATCCCAACTCCTTGGCATACTCAACGGCACCTTCTGCCATGTAGCGCAGCAGAGTCTGGTTTGCGTAGTTGCGTGCGCCCTTTGACACCTGCAGGATTACGGGTGATTTCAGCTCAGACGAAGCCTTTACGATAGCCTGCAGCTGCTCCATGTTGTTGAAGTTGAATGCCGGGATGGCATAACCGCCGTTGATGGCTCTCTTGAACATCTCGCGTGTATTTACGAGACCAAGTGTTTTGTAATTTACCATGGTTCTTTAAATGTATGTTTTGTTGTTAATTAGAAAATGCTCCTTCATGCGTTTCCGAGCACAAAGTTACTCTATCCGATTGGCACTCACAAGAAAAAAGAGTGCTTTTGCACACTCTTTTGTCCTGTTTTTGTGATTATTTTAATGTTCGCAAAAGCTTTTTCCGCATTTTGCAAAACGCATGTTACAAGTGTTACCCACAAGAGAGGCCTGTTGCAATGGTGCTGTTCCACAAACCGTTTCTGTGGAGCTGCCTTGGCCTGTATGCCAGCCTGATTGGTGCGGGGGCCGCACTTAATCTTTCAGAGCATACGTGATTGTCGTAACAACGCGCAGTTTCTTTATGTACGGAGTGTTGTCGTCGCGGTTCTCAATGGAGAACTGTCCCTGTCCGGCACTCTGTATCTTGCCGAGTTTTGAACCGCTGTTCTTTGCAAACTGTTGGGCGGTGGTCTGTGCGTTCTTTATGGCCTCCTCCATCATCTTGGGCTTTGTCTGCTGGAAAGCCGTGTATTCGTATGACACCTGGTTGTTGTAGCCGCCGTCAACGATGGCCACTCCCTGCTGCAACAGTTCGGCCTGACGGTCAATAATGCTGCGCACGAGCTTGACATTTTTGGATGTTACTGTGATTACCGATGTTATGTTGTAGCGGTACGGCATCTTGTTTGATAAGTACTGGTCGGCGTTGAGGTCTATGACTACCGGCGAGTTGACTGCAATTTCGCTCTCCTTTATGCCGTTGTGCATGAGAAATTCCTTCACCTTGGCTGTCGTGGCCTTGATGCGCTTGTACAGGTCTGGCAAATCATTGCCTATCTCTTTGGTCATCACAGGCCATGTCACCTTGTCGGCTTCCACTTCATGTTCTGAAAGTCCTTTCACTGTGACGCAACGGTTCTTGTCGGCATAGTTGTCTATACCCATCTTCACGCAAAGACCCATCACCACAACTCCGATGGCGATGATTAACGACTCTTTAATCCTGTTCATAACGCTTGGTTTTTAGTGGTTTTACATTGCGCCAAAGGTATGCAAAGTTCCTTTCAGGCCACTATCAGTCCTGTTTATTTATGTATAATTAAGAGGAAACAGCAACCCCTTTAACAAAAATTCCGCATAGCTATTGCAAAATTGCTGTTGTTTGCCTAACTGAAAGTTTCGTTCCGAACTACGGAACCGCCGTTCCGTTGTTCGGAACGCACGTTCCAAACAACGGAACGGAGATTTCTCATAAGAGAAAGAACTAATTTATGTAACCACACTATAGTGAAAATAGGAACATTTGGTATGGTTGTATGGTAATGACCATTCTTTTGACTGTTTCTTTGTAACTCTGCATCCATGTAACCATTCTGCAATAGTCCAGACATGGAAGGTGGGGTGCAAGTGTTGCAGAAAAGTTGATCGCGAAAGGAAAGGCGTGGCTACTTGTGGAGTTCTATGCGGAACGTGGTGCCGACACCCAGTTCGGAACTCTTCACGAAAATCTTTCCGTGGTGATATTCCTCTATTATGCGTTTGGCGAGCGACAAGCCGAGTCCCCATCCGCGCTTCTTGGTGGTGAACCCCGGGCGGAACACGTTGGCGATGTCCTTTTTGCGTATGCCTTTTCCTGTGTCCGACACCTCGACAACGGCAATGTCGCGCTGTTCTGATACGGCAATCTCTATCGCTCCGTTGGCGCCTCCCATGGCGTCGACGGCATTCTTGCACAGGTTTTCTATCACCCATTCAAACAACTGGGGGCAAATCTTGACCGTGATGTCGGTCTCCGGCATACGCTTGGTGAGCACTATCGACTTGGAAGTGCGCCTGTCCATATATTCTATCACGTGGTCTGTCACCTCGTTGAGGCTCGTTTCCACCGGTTCAGGCTGCGAACCGATCTTGGAGAATCGGTCGGCTATGAGTTGCAACCGTCTCACGTCGGCTTCCATGTCGGGTATCAACGTGTCGTCGGGGTAGGCTTCCTTCAGTATTTCCGTCCACGCCATCAGACTCGATATTGGCGTTCCCAACTGGTGAGCGGTCTCCTTGGACAGGCCGACCCACACTCTGTTCTGTTCGGCACGCTTGGACGCAAGTAGCGCAAAGATGGCCACAATGACGAAAATGAGCACTACGGTGAGCTGAATGTAGGGGTAGAAAGCAAGTCGTTTGAGCATGATGGAGTCGTCGTAGCACACCGTCTGGTAGTCGTTGGCGGCGGTCGGGTCTACGGAAGCCACCTTTATGAAGTATCCGGAACTGCGCCACGCCTCGGCCAACTTCGCCACATAGGCCATCGAGTCGGCCTCGTTTTTGGCGTTTATCTCAATGTTGCGGTAGTCCATCACGTTGTTGTCCGCGTCAAGAACAATCACGGGAATGGTGTTGTTGCCCTGTATTACCTTCAGCACAAGCGACAGGTCTGTGTTCTCGTCAGCAGTACTGAGGGCACGAAGAGCCTGCGCCCACACCTCCATGTTGTTGCGTTCCTCCTTGGAAAGGTCGCGCACAAGGAAATGAGACACCAGCAGCGAGGCCACAGCTATGACCACCGCTGCGGCCAACAGCACTATCTTGACCTGCCTAACCCTGTCTGTCCATTGCATGACATTAAGAGAACGTAGTTTGCGTTGCATTATTACATTGTAAGTAGGTGTTATGAAAAGCGTGGGACTACGCTTGCAATCCACGCCATCGTGCGTTGTTGTCTGCGTAGTCCCACGCTTATGGTCGCCATTACCCGTTGTACCTGCGTGTGGCGACCGCCAAGTCCGTTGGCGCAATATTATTTTGGCAACTCGGCATCAAGCTTGATTACGGCTCCTGTAACGGGACTTACCGTGAGGTGGGTGGTGCTCCGCTTGTTGAAAAGCTCTCCGCTCAGCAGTTCTACCTTGCCGAATTGTCCTGCATTGAACTCTTCGTCAGCCACCGTTTTGCTGCCGTCGGTAACTGTAGCCCGGGCTTTTCCTGCCACGTTGACGTATACTCCGCTTTCCGACTCCTTCTTTTTCTTGGGCGCAACCGCATCCTCCGGTGTGGCCGGGAGGCTATGAAGGTCTTCAACAGAGAGATAGTACGGAGCACCGGAAAGGTCGTCTTTGTCAACGAAACCGAGTTTTTGCGACAGTCGGAACAGCACCTGCTTGTTGATTTCTCCCTCCGGGCACACCACAAACGTGTGCTCCGTGGTGTCTTTCTCCACCGTTCCCGTGAACAGTCTGGTCATTGCCTGCTCCTGTTTGTCCAAATTGGTCAGCATGATGCGCAACTGCTCGCCGTCTTTCGGCATGAAATCGGCCTCTCCGCGGTTTAGTTGGTTCTTGCTGTCCCTTATCTCATAGATGTCCTGAGCCGTTAGCTCCGCCATTTTTGCCGTGCTTCCGGCTGAGAGAATGTCCGAATTGAGATATTTGCGCGGGTCTTCGAGCTTGGCTTTCGGTGCGGCAACGAACTTTGTGGGAGCGTTGTCTACGTCCTTGTTTACTGCATTGATGGCCAGAAGTCGCCCGTCATCGGCCAGAGTAACGTTTGCCGCTACGCTCTTTGTGTTGTATTTTACGGCGTAAGCACGTTTGGTGTCGGCTACGCCGAAGGTGGTTATGTCCACTTTCGTCACGCGAAAGGTCTCCGAAGCATTCTGTTCCACTCCGTTGATGCGCAGATAGCGTGCCGCATATGTGCTGAATTGTCCCGGCGTGTATGTGGTTTTCTCCACCTGAACCGTAAAGCGTAGTGCCGTTTTGGGCAGGAAGTATACTGCGCCCTCAGAGGTTACTCCCGGTACATAAGAACTTATCTCCGATTGGGCAACCGCTGCGGTTGCCCAAAGCAGCAGCGCAGGTGCCAGTAGTTTGCTCTTTAGCATATTTTCTCGTGTGGTTTAATCGTCCAGACATACGTTGTTGGATAGTCCGGCTTCGTGTTATTGTTTGTCCTGACTTGTATGGTTGTTTGTCTTGCCCCGTGCGGTTTTAGTCGTTTAATGCCTTGAATGCTTTTGGCAAGAAGGCTATTATGTCGCTTGCCACAAGACTCTCCTCGCCCAATTCCTTGGCCGCAAGGTCTCCGGCAAGCCCGTGCAGATACATTCCAAGCAGGCACGCGTCGGCCTGGGGATGCCCCTTGGCGAGCAACGCAGTTATTATTCCCGTGAGCACGTCTCCGCTCCCAGCTGTAGCCATGCCAGCGTTTCCTGTAGAATTGAACAGTACATGACCGTCGGGAAGACACAGCGCAGAGTGGTGTCCCTTTAGTATAATGTATATCTGTTGACGCTTGGCCATGTCAACTGCCTTTGCCAGCCTCTCAAAACTGTCGGTGCAGCGTCCGGCCATGCGGTCAAACTCTTTTGGATGTGGCGTCATAATCATGCCCTGTGGCAGTTGCTGCATCCACGCCCGGTGGTTTGCCAGCAAGTTCAGGGCATCAGCGTCGGCAACGATAGGGCATTGTGAACGTCTCAGTTGTGCTATCATGGCTATGGCGGCGCCTTCCGACATTCCGAGACCAGGCCCTATGGCCAGTGCGTCGTAGTCTTCCGTGTCCACAGGTTCGGAGAATGCCGTCTCCTCCCTGTCAAGTTGCACCACAGCTTCAGGCACGGCCACCTGCATTATCAGGTTGTTGCCTCTCGGAGCGTGTACCGTCACCTTGCCGGCTCCGGCTCTCAGGCATGCTTTGGCGGCCAGTATGGCAGCTCCTCCCATGCCGTAGCTGCCGGCGATGAGTAGGGCGTGACCCATTTCACCCTTGTGGGCAAACGGATTTCGTGGCTGCAACAGCGGTCTGACGGTCTTTTCTTCAGCCAGAATATACTGCGTGTCTGTGCGGTCTATGCCTTCCTTGCTTATGCGGATGTCGAGTATCTTGAGCCGTCCGATGAACTGTTGGTTCTCGGCAAACAGGAACGACAGCTTTATGTGTTGGAGCGTGAGTGTAAGTGTGGCTCTGATTATGTGGGCGCGCACGTTGAACGAGTTGTCTTCTGCCATCAGTCCCGACGGAACATCGATGCTGACCACCTTGGCCGGTGAGTTGTTGATGTATTTCACCAGCGAAGCGAAGCCACCGGCCAGCGGCTTGTTCAGTCCCGAACCGAAAAGGCCGTCTATGACCACCGTTTCGGCTGTCAGCACCGGTGGGTCGAACTCCTGCGTCACCACCACGAAGTCTTTTATGCGGCGGTTTTCCTCCAGCCGCTTCCTGTTCTGTTCGCAGTCGACAGACAAGTGGCTGGTTATGTTGAACAGATATGCAGAGACCGAATAACCCTGTTCTGCAAGCAGACGAGCCACGGCGAGGGCATCACCCCCGTTGTTTCCCGGCCCTGCAAACACCACCATCGGACTGTTGGTGTCCCATTCGTCGGCTATGGCGTGGGCGAGAGCCTTGGCGGCCCGCTCCATCAGGTCGATGGAGGCTATCGGTTCGTGCTTGACCGTGTAGGAGTCAAGCTCGCGTATCTGGGCACTTGTAAAAATCTTCATAGCGCAAAAATACAAAATTATTGTAAACCAGTGACTATGGATTGATGGATTTTATGTAATTTTGCCACAAAATCGCCCGATAAACATGGCAACTGTAAGAATTGGAGACAAGACTTTTGAGACTTCAATACCCGAGGACGAGATTAAAAGGCGCGTGAAAGCCGTTGCCCGACAGATAAGTGACGATATGAGGGGACGCAATCCGCTGCTGCTCGCAGTACTCAATGGCTCGTTCATCTTTGCCGCAGACTTGATGCGTGAGATGGACATTCCGTGCGAAATCTCTTTCGTCAAGCTCGCATCATATCAGGGAACCACCTCTACAGGTAAGGTTAAGGAGGTGATAGGCATCAACGAAGACCTGACAAACCGCACGGTAATCATTGTGGAGGATATTGTCGAGACAGGACAAACCATCCAGAGAATGAAGGAAGCCCTTGGCACACGCAATCCGGAATCGGTACACGTGTGTACTCTGCTGCTGAAACCTGACCGGCTGATGCTGCCTTTGGACGTTGAATACGCGGCTTTCCGCATTCCCAATGACTTTGTTGTCGGCTACGGACTTGATTACGACGGGCAGGGACGGCAGTTGAAAAATATATACACACTGGCCGGACAGGAGGCATAGGGCAAACGTTCGAGGTGTGAACCCCGGCCGTTTGGGACGTAACCCGAACACTTCCCGAACGCATCCCGAAGGCATCCCGAACGCCTGCGGTGGCAAAGGCTTCCGGCAAAGCCAAGAGAAATAATAAGAAACTAAGAACACACACAACAATAAATTTAAGGTAAAAGAAAGATGAAGAATATTGTCATTTTCGGTGCACCTGGATCAGGTAAAGGTACACAGAGCGACTTGATGATTGAGAAATTCGGACTGGGTCACATTTCGACCGGCGACGTGCTGCGCAACGAGATTAAGAACGGAACAGAACTGGGCAAGACCGCCAAGGGATACATAGACAACGGACAGCTCATTCCCGATGAACTGATGGTGAACATACTGGCCAGCGTGTACGACAGCTTCGGCAAGGAGCACAAGGGAGTTATCTTCGACGGTTTCCCCCGTACCATACCGCAAGCAGAGGCTTTGAAGCAGATGCTCAACGAGCGTGGCCACAAGATTGCCGCAATGATAGAACTCGACGTTCCGGAAAGTGAACTCATGACACGTCTCATCAAGCGCGGAAAGGAAAGCGGACGCTCAGACGACAACGAGGAAACAATACAGAAGAGGCTCAACGTGTATCGCAACCAGACTTCACCGCTCATAGAGTGGTACAAGAAGGAGGGCATACACAACCACATCAACGGACTGGGAGAACTTGACCGCATATTCGGCGACATCTGCGCCGTGATAGAAAACCTCTGACAACCACAGCAAACTAAACCCTACAGAGACCATGCCGGAAACTAATTTCGTGGACTATGTGAAGATCTACTGCCGCTCGGGTAAGGGCGGACGGGGATCCATGCACCTGCGCCACGTAAAATACCAGCCCAACGGCGGCCCTGACGGTGGCGACGGTGGCAAGGGTGGAAGCGTGTATTTGCGCGGAAACCACAACTTCTGGACTTTGCTCCATCTGAAATACGAGCGTCACGTGTTTGCTGAGCACGGCGGCAACGGTAGCCGCAACAAGTGCCACGGCACCGACGGCAAGGATGTCTACATAGATGTGCCCTGCGGAACGGTTGTGTACAACGCCGAAACGGGCAAGTACATTTGCGACGTGACCCACGATGGACAGGAAGTGCTGTTGCTCAAGGGCGGCAGAGGCGGACTTGGCAACTTCCAGTTCCGCTCTGCCACCAACCAGGCTCCGCGCTTTGCCCAGCCGGGAGAGCCTATGCAGGAGCTTACAGTAATCCTTGAACTCAAGCTGCTGGCCGATGTGGGTCTCGTGGGTTTCCCCAATGCAGGCAAGTCCACGCTGCTTTCCACCCTGTCAAGTGCGCGGCCGAAGATAGCCAACTATCCCTTTACAACGCTTGAGCCGTCGCTCGGCATTGTGGAATACCGCGACCGCCAGTCGTTTGTCATGGCCGACATTCCGGGCATCATCGAGGGAGCGAGCGAGGGACGCGGACTTGGACTGCGGTTCCTGCGCCATATAGAGCGCAACTCGCTGCTCCTGTTCATGGTTCCGGGCGATACGGACGACATAAAGCGCGAATATGAGATACTGCTCAACGAGCTTGGCAACTTCAATCCGGAGATGCTCGACAAGCACCGGGTGCTTGCCGTGACCAAGACCGACCTGCTGGACGACGAACTGGTGGAGATGCTCAAGGAGACGCTGCCGGCCGACCTTCCGGTGGTGTTCATCTCGTCGGTGGCAAACAAAGGACTTGACGAACTGAAGGACGTGCTCTGGCGTGAGCTGAACAACGAGAGCAACAAGCTGCAAGGCATTACTGCCGAGGAAACTCTGGTACACCGCGACAAGGATATGGCTCGCTTCAATGCCGAAATGAAGGCAGAGGGCGAGGATGAAGACATAGAATACATCGACATTGAGGACGTCGACGAGCTGGAAGACTTCGACTACGAGGAGGACTATGATGAGTAGTGCGCCAGAACTGGTGCACTACCGCCTCGACGATGCCGTCACGGCTTTCAGCACCACACGCCACGGCGGCTTCAGCACAGACAACTACGGGGAGATGAACATCAATCCGTATTGCGGAGACGATCCCGATGCGGTGGCAAAGAACCGTAATGCGCTGTGCTCAACGCTTGGCGTAGCTGACGAAAGGCTCATCCTGCCGCATCAGAACCACGGAATAGAAGTGCGCCAGATAGCCCGGGAGTTTCTTTCTCTGCCCGGCAATGTCAGGGCAATGCTGCTCGAAGGAGTGGACGCTCTGATGACCGATGTGCCGGGAGTGTGCATAGGAGTGTCTACAGCCGACTGCATACCCATACTGCTCTACGACTCTGCCAACAGGGCTTGCTGTGCAGTACACTCAGGATGGCGCGGAACTGTGGCAAGGATTGTGCAGAAAGCCGTTGCCGCCATGCAGATTGCTTACGGAACAAAACCTTCGGAGCTGTGCGCTGTGATAGGTCCGGGAATATCAATGACCCATTTTGAGGTGGGCAATGAGGTGTATGAGGAGTTTGCTGCGGCCGGGTTCGACATGAAGGCTGTCAGCCGCATGGAAGCAAAGTGGCACATTGACCTGCCGGAGTGCTGTCGGCGGCAACTCGTTGAGGCCCGACTGAATCCCGAACGCATACAGATGTCTGGCGAATGCACCTACTCCGACACCGGCAAGTACTTCTCCGCACGTCGCTTGGGAACGGCTTCGGGACGCATCTTTACTGGGATAATGCTCAACGGCTGACTCCCGAAAATAAGCCTACTTATAATTGAAATCCTTTGAACATGAACATAGTAAAGACATTTATACGATTGACAACTGTAGCCGCTGTTTTCACGGCGACAGTTCCGCTTTCGGCAAAAGACACATTCACACTTCTCGAAAAACAACAGATAAGCATAGCCACGCCGGGACTGTTCAGCAAGTCAAACGCTTTCACCGTGGACTTCGCTTCGCTGGGCAAGAACGGTTACTCGTTTCCGTTGCCTGTGGGCAAGGCCAAGGTGACAAAAGACAATGCCATAGAGATAACAACGTCCAAGGGCGATGCCGTGAAGGCTATGTTTGACGGAACTGTGAGACTGTCTCGCCACCACAATTCCATGGGCAACGTGATTGTAGTGCGCCATGACAACGGATTGGAGACCGTGTACTGGCGCAATTCCCAGAACCTCGTGAATGTGGGTGACCGTGTGAAAGCCGGACAGACGTTGGCTATCGTTGGCGGAGAGAATGGCCGGACGTTCTGTCTTGTGGCAATAATGGTCAACGGCGGACGTATAAATCCAGAAATGATAATCAATGTCAACAGCCACAGACTGTTGCAGCAGACAATACTCTGCAAGAAGTCGGGCGCAAATGTGGACATCAGCGTGACGAAGGAGGACAGACAGAATTCTGCTTTGGCTTCTTCCGGAAAGGACTATGGCAACCCGTTTGCCAACGGCAACAAGTTCGTGATGAACCTTTCCGAATTCTCGCCGCGCGAATGGTGCTATCCGCTGGAAGACAGCAAGGTGATAAGTCCTTTCGGACGCAGAGGAGGACGCAGCCATTCGGGCGTGGACATCAAGACCAAGCCCAATGACAATATCCGCGCTGCCTTTGACGGAGTGGTAACAATGTCGCAGAAATACGCCGGCTACGGCAACTGCATAAGGGTGAAACACAGCAACGGCATTGAAACGCTGTACAGCCACAACTCCAAGAACCTTGTGAAAGTTGGAGAAAAGGTGAAGGCCGGACAGGTGATTGCGCTTACCGGACGCACGGGACGCGCCACAACGGAGCATCTGCATTTTGAATGTCGCATAAACGGCCAGCCCTTTGACCCGGCCTATCTGTTTGACCACAACAACCACGCCCTGCAAATGAAGGAAGTGACCTTCACAAAGAGCGGCAAGGGTGTGAAGATCCACTCCAACAAAATCAGTCTGGCTCAAAAACGGTAGGCTTGACATCGCTCCGAAAAAATGCTAAAGAACTATGACCGTAGCGAAAAGATGTGAGCGGTTCATGGAAAATTTGCGCAAGCGTTGTTTTGGGTTCAAATGAAAACAAAAGCAGCATGATGGATAGAGATTTCAAGCCAGTAAACGATACGTATCTGAACCAAGCCTTTGCGGGCGAGGCCGATAGGAAAGTGCTGGAGCGATGCAGACAGACAGCCCAAGCATACGCCTTGGCGGAGAATGCCATCGTGTCGATGGGCAACAATATCGAAGATTGCAGCTATTGCTATTTCGGTGGACTCGCCGATGTGCTCGGTATAACTCAAGAGGAACGAAAGCCTGTTCTTCCCAGTCTTTATGATGAGTTCGTGTTCAGTAGAGCTGATGCTGATTTTCTGGCCCATCGCCATGCTCACGAACTGGTGTTTATACGTGACATGCAACAGTTGCAGCCGGAGCAACGCAACGATTACTTCCTAAGCGACTATCTTCGCATTCGAGATAGAGAGGGAATGTGGCTTTGGGTGGAGCACCGCATGTTCCCCTTGGCAAGTTTGGAAGATGGGAGCTTTTGGCTCTGTATGTGCGTTTATACGATGTGCCGGGATGAAGGGAGGAAACCGAAAATCGTCAATACGCGCACTGGGGAGGTACGCATATTGACGAACGAAGACTATTCCACGCTGCTCTCTCCACGTGAGCTTGAGGTGTTGAAGCTAATCGCCGACGGGCTGCTGAGCAAGGAGATAGCCGTTCGGCTCTCCATCAGCATCAACACCGTAAACCGGCATCGCCAGAATATCTTGCAGAAACTGCAGGTGGACAATGCCATCGAGGCTTGCAAGACAGGCAGAATCATGGGATTGCTGGGATGACCCAAACAGGGGGTTATGTAGTTATCTCAACATAATTGCCCTCAGGGTCTGCGACAGCACTTTCATAGTAGCCGTCTCCCGTAGTTCTCGGCTCGCTCAGTATCGTATATCCGTCAGCTCTTAGCTCTTCCGTCAGCACATTTACCTTTTCTTTACTCCCTACGCTGATGGCGAAATGAGCAAAACCTTTCAGTTTGTCCCTGCTTCCCATATCTTTGATATCAGGAACATTCATCAGCTCGATGCGAGTCTTGTCTGTACCGAAAGACAAGAAATATGATGTGAAACCTTTGGTCGGATTCACGTACTTGTTGCCACATTCCATGCCGAAATACTTCTGGTAGAAGGCACGAAGCAATTCTATGTCTTCCGCCCAAATAGCAATATGTTCTATCTTCATTATTCTCCCAATCTAAAATCTGATACGTTGTTGGTGGATTTTGACAATTCAGAGAATTCGCAGACGCATTTTCCCTTTCGTGGCGCCAGCGAACTGAAACCTACCAAAAGGTTCTTTGGGTAATTGTTTTTGTAGAGTCTCACCAACTGCCACTCCTTGCCGTCGAGCGAATAGTAGCTGCCAATAATGTGAGTGTCCGAGGAAATCTTGTAATAGATAAAGTCCTGTGCAATGACGTCGTGGTTGTTGTCGTCGGATGTGCCCACCGTGCGAACCGTCACCACCCGATGCTTGCCACGCTCATCCTGCTCGAAGCAGATTTTCTGCCACAGGGTATCATTGCCCAAGACCATAAGATTGCCTTGGTTGTAAACTCCGTCCTCTGTGAAGCCGGGCTTGATGCGAGCCGAGAATGTGAAAGGCTTGGTGTTGTCTATCTCCGTGAACAGCACTTGCGCATTGGTCTTGGTGAGCTTCCCGACTGGATCAATGAAAAAATCAGTGTCTTCAGAAGCGGTGATGCGGATGATACCGTCCTTCTCGCTCACTTGCTTGTCTGCGCCGTTGATCATCTTGGTGAAATGGATGCCGCCTAAGGTGATGTCGCAATTCTCTACTTGGAAAGCTGTTTTCTCGTTAGATTCCGTTGTCTGATCCTTCTTTGTCTGCTGGCATGCCACAAGGGCGAGAGCCGCAAGTGACATAATGATTACTTTCTTCATGCTGAATGTCTTTTTGCTTGTCATCGTTTTCAGTATGCGAAGGTACGCTGTATGAGAAAAATGCGCAATAGTCATTTCTAACCATCTCATGTTTCGGATTCAAGAATTTGGATTATGTAAATCCACAAGAAAGGACAACGTTTATAACCCGTTAATATCTCACCATGGAGGTCTGTCTCAACTCAACAGAAATGGGCGACGGAATATCTGGAGCTGACGCTGTGGCAAAACGGCACTTCAAGCAATGACATACTCAACATTCCGTATTGCCACGCACAAGTCAGTAACTTGACCTCCTCAAGTCGGCGACTTGACAAATTTCGCCCTATTATATTTCAGCAAGACTCCGACCTACAGAATTGTGAGCCGGAGTCTTGCTTTCTTTGATGGTCTGCGGTGCGAAGCCGCATTGTTGTCACTTTACAGTTGCACTCACGACAGATTTGCCTGCCGGGAGTTTGGAATCTTTCTCAAACAGAGGCGAGTATTTTCCTGCCGGAAGGTCTGACAGAACGAATGCGTTGCACTTGCGTCCTGCCACCACCTTGTCTGTTGTTGCGGTGTTTACGGCGGTAGCAACCACGTTGAGCAGCGAACCGAACAGGCCGCCTCCGCTGCCTCCGACGCTGGTGTCAACGCTGACCTTTCCCTCGCGTGAGTAGAGAGTCTGTCCCGATTTCGTGGAGCGCAGGATGTATTCAACGTCAACAGACAGCGAACCTCCTATGTTGTTGCGCTTCCAACTCTTTATTATGGTGAACATAACGGCGTCGGCACCGAGCACGTTTCTGAACTGTGTGAGGTCGGCTTCGAGGAAGCGTTCGGCATCGTATGCACTCTCCTGCTGGAACATTTCCATGGTGAGGTAGGGAGAAAAAACATAGTAGCCCTTCTCGCAGAGCGGCGTATACATGGTAGTGTAGAAGTAGTCCTTGGCCTCCACGTGCGTCGTCTTGTTGATTGGCGGCATGATAGCTATTGACAAAGGCTTCTCGTCATACATGGCCGGGTACTGCTCTATGAGCGTCTTCGTTGTCGTACACGAAGCCAACACTATCGCAACCAGCGCGAACAATATTGTATTCTTCATTTTTCAAGCTGTTTAATGATACGTGAAATGTATTTCTCCGACTCGGGATAGGCCGATATTTCCTGCTTCATAAAGCTCAGTCCTTCGTCCTTCTTGCCCGTCTTGTAGAGCAGGTATCCATACTCGGCATAGAGTCCAGGAGGCACAACGCCTCGAGTCCCCTTCTGGTTCTCGGTCAGTTTCTTGTATTGTTCAAGCACTTTCACCTGCAGCTCCTCGGTCTGTCGCTTGTTGTACTGGTATGTTGCATCCTCATAGTCATACCACGAGTACAGGCTCTTGGTGGTTGTCGAGCATGAAGCCAGCGCAAGAGCCGCTATTCCCATAAGACAAATCTTCTTCATCATGGCAGAATTATTTGTTTAACTTCCTGTGTTGAGAGGAACACCTTTTTATTATACAGCGTGCGTCCGGTCTCGTCGGTTACTTTCAGAGAGCGTGTCCCCACGCCTACTCCATACTGAGTGCCACGGCGGTTGGACTTCTTTGCTTTCACGACCTTGGCCTCAAACGGCTGGGCGTCGTCTATTGTCACGTTCACTTGCTTGCCTGTATATTCCTTCGGGCTTACAAACAGCAGGTAGGCCATGTCTTCCTTGCCGCTTTCCTGTGCGACGGGAAGGTTCGCCCTGCATCCTAACAACAGCAGAGGCAGCGCGAAGAGGATAATAAGTTTTTTCATTTCGTTTGCTCAATTATGTAGTTACCCATGTTGTTTGCGTCTATCGTCTCGGTTGTGGTCAGCTCCACAAACGAGTACTCCGTCTCCGGCGTGTCGCCACCGGTAGATAAAACCTTGGCCTGTCCAACGGTCTTGCCCGGTAAGGTTATCATTATGCCCGTCTGCGGGTTCTTCACCTTCTTTCCTTTGGTCATTACCGAGAAAGTCATGCCCTCCTTTATGCCCTGGCTCTTGCCTCCGGCGATAAGCGTGGCATCGGCATCGCGCGACAGGAAGTATGTCTTCCACGGACTGTTGGTACACTTGTTGATGATGTTCTCCACCAGCTGTCCCACAGCCTCCGATATTGCCTTGTCGCTAAGCGTAGCGTCGTAGTCAGCTTGTCCACCTACGCCCAGCGTTGTCTTGGCTGTTATCTCGGCCGAACCCTTTGCCTCGTCGGAGTATATGATGAGTCCTGTGGACACGTCCACAAGTCTCACCGACACTGCTGCCTCGGCCGTCTGGGTCTTCTGCGAAGAGAACACACCGTTCTTGCCGGTGTTCTTGCGTCCGAACTCTGTTATCGAACCGATTATCATGTAGTCTGCTCCGATGGTTGCGGCCGCATTGCCGCCGTTCTTCTGGCACTCTTCGAGCAGAGTGGACAGGTCGTTGCGCTCCAGAAGCAGAAACTTGCCCGATGCGGCGAGCTTTGTCGAGAGAATGTCGAGAGCCTGTTTGCCCATAGGGTCGTTCTCCTTGTCGTAGAAAATGCCCTTGGCATATTGCGTTTCGTTGGAGAATCGGCCTATGGCCACTTTCCTTTTCAGCACCATCCCGTCGTCCGTCACCTGCTGTGTGGGTGTTTCCACAACAACAGTCTTACGCTGTGCCGAAACGTTTCCGGCAAACGCCAGCAGCACCGCTGCCAGTAATAATAGTCTTCTGTTCATGTGTCTTTATGTTCGTTTGTATGGTTGGTATGCGGCAAAGGTAAACATAAAATGCGGGAAACCCAGTTCCTGGACATAAAAATGCGAATAATATTGCTTGGAGGCCTGGCTTCTTCACACCTCACCTCCTGCACAAGGGCAAACTTAGGAGATGCAGCACCCTCGCCGCATCATTCGTGCAAAGTTGTCGTACACAGATGCAAGGACAATCTTGATGGGCATTCCTGTGTCATACTCCTCTCTTCCGTTCTGCAAAAGGGAGGCTGGCTCTATGCGGAGCAAGTGTTGTTATTCCTGAAAACTTTTGGCCTTGTTTGGTTTTTTGGCTACTTTTGCACGGTGCAAGTGCCGGAAGAAGTGGCCGGGGCTACTGTGCAATAAAGAACTGCTGCTTAAAGAGAAGAAAATGCTTGTATACAAATGGCTTGACACGCTGGGAAAGTACCTCATGTTGATGGGGCGCACATTCCAAAGGCCCGAGCGGATGAGGATGTTCCTCAAGGAATATGTGAAGGAGATGGCACAGTTGGGTGTAAACTCAATAGGTATTGTGCTCTTGATTTCGTTTTTCATCGGTGCGGTTATCTGCATACAGATGAAACTCAATATCCAGAGTCCGTGGATGCCCCGTTGGGTGTCGGGATACACTACGAGAGAGATACTCCTGCTGGAGTTTTCGTCCTCAATCATGTGTCTTATACTGGCCGGAAAGGTGGGTTCCAACATTGCGTCGGAGCTTGGCACGATGAGGGTGACGCAACAGATAGACGCCCTCGACATCATGGGAGTGAACTCTGCGTGCTTCCTGATACTCCCCAAGATACTCGGCATGATAACAATCATGCCCTTTCTCGTGATATTCAGCTCGGCCACGGGCATTCTCGGGGCTTACGCCACCGCCTATATAGGTCAGGTGCTAAGCCCGGACGACCTTACGCTCGGTCTGCAACACTCTTTTAACCCCTGGTTTGTGTGGATGAGTATTTTCAAGAGCCTGTTTTTCGCGTTCATCATTTCGAGTGTGCCTTCCTATTTCGGCTACACGGTGGAAGGCGGCTCGGTAAATGTGGGCAAGGCGAGCACCGACGCTGTGGTGAGCAGCAGCGTGCTGATACTCTGCTCCGACGTTTTCCTCACACAACTGCTTAGTTGACCCCATAGTCTATGATTGAGATAAAGCATTTGAGCAAATCGTTTGCCGGACGGGAGGTGCTGAAGGACATCAGTACTGTGTTTGAAAGCGGCAAGACCAACCTTATAATAGGCCAGAGCGGTTCGGGCAAGACCGTGCTTATGAAGAATCTTGTGGGACTTCTCACTCCTACAGGCGGCAGCGTGCTCTACGACGGGCGCGACCTTGTGGGCATGAGCAAGCGGGAACAGATCATGCTGCGCCGGGAAATGGGCATGATTTTCCAGAGTGCCGCACTATTCGACTCGCTTACAGTATTGGAAAACGTCATGTTCCCGCTCGACATGTTCTCTTCCATGAACCTGCGCGACAGGGTAAAGAGGGCGCAGTCGTGCCTTGACCGTGTGAATTTGGTGGAAGCGCAAGGGAAGTATCCCGGAGAAATATCGGGAGGTATGCAGAAACGTGTGGCAATAGCGCGTGCCATTGCCCTCAATCCGCAATATCTGTTTTGCGACGAGCCTAACTCCGGACTTGACCCGAAAACTTCGCTGGTGATAGACGCTTTGCTGCACAGCATAACGCAGGAGTACAACATTACCACCGTTATCAATACCCACGACATGAATTCCGTTTTGGGCATTGGTGAGAACATCATCTTTATCTATGAAGGCTCTAAGGAGTGGCAGGGGAAAAGTTCGGACATAATGACCTCTACCAATGAGAAGCTGACCGACTTCATTTTTGCCAGCGACTTGCTGAAAAAGATGAAGCAGTCGGAGATGGAGAAACTCAAAGCCGAACGGTAAACCAAGAAAAGGCTGAGGCTTCGGGATGCCTTCGGGATCCGTTCGGGATGTCTATGCGCAAAGGGCAGCCGGTTGACGGGGCTAAAAAAGGCAGGAGAATTCCGTAATAGAGGTTGGTTTGTCAGTAAAACGGGGATGCCGTTTGTCCGGTCAATGCAGTACTTTTGCAGCGGAAGTGCGGAGGTTCGAATCGTAAACGGCGCATTTACGCATCGCAAGTGTACCGTTTGTCATCCGTAAACGCACATTTTAGTAATGCAGACGTCCGCATGGTGCGGAAAACAAACGGAACAATCATGGAAAAGAAAGAAATGAGAATTATCAAGGACGCTGAGTTTGAGGGCGAACGGCCGCTTTTCGAGTCGCACAACCTGCGGTTGGAAAACGTGACCATACACCAGGGCGAATCGGCCATAAAGGAATGTAGCACCATCGAAGCAGTAGACTGCCGCTTTGAGGGCAACTACCCGTTCTGGCACGTACATGGCTTCGTGATAGAGCGGTGCTTCTTCGATGTCGGGGGACGCTCTGCCCTGTGGTATTCCGACCATCTGCGCATGAAGGACACCGTGATTGACGCTCCCAAGATGTTCCGCGAGATGACAGACATAACGATTGACAACGTGGAAATGAACGATGCCGATGAGGTGTTCTGGCGGTGTGACAGGCTGGACATAAGAAATCTGAAGCTCCACGGCGGCACTTACCCGTTTCTTTTCTGCCGGGACATCTATATAGACGGACTGGAAAGCGACAGCAAATACGTGTTTCAGTACGTGAAAAACCTTGAGCTGCACAACGCAAGGATAACCACCAAGGACGCGCTGTGGGAGTCGGAAAATGTAACCGTGTATGATTCGGAACTCAACGGCGAGTATCTCGGTTGGCATTCGCGCAACCTGCGGTTGGTGAACTGCCGCATTTCGGGCACCCAACCGCTGTGCTACGCCGACAACCTCACGCTTGAAAACTGCACAATGGCCGACGACTGCGACCTGGCCTTTGAATACAGCACGGTAAACGCCACCGTCAACGGTCCGATACGCAGCGTCAAGAACCCTCGAAGCGGTTCTATAACGGCCGGAAGCTACGGGGAAATCATCATAGACAAGAACATCAAGGCTCCGGCCAACTGCGAGTTGCGGCTGTGGGACGGGCAGGTCTGACCGCACAAGAAGAACCCTCACACCAACTCAATGGCTACCGGCAAGCAAAAGACCGATTATCTGCTGTCGCTGATACGTGACGGCAAGCAAATGACTCTGGCACAACGGCTGCGTCTGACGGCGTTGCTCAGCGTGCCGGCGGTCGTTGCACAGTTCTCGTCCATCGCCATGCAGTACATAGACGCATCGATGGTGGGGCATTTGGGGGCAAACGCCGCTGCGTCAATAGGACTTGTGTCCACCACTACTTGGCTGTTCGGCGGTGTCTGTTCGGCGGCCGCCACAGGCTTTTCTGTACAGGTGGCCCATTTGGTTGGTGCAGGCGACTTCTCCAAGGCGCGCCGTGTGCTGCGCCAGGCGTTCACCGGTGCGCTGCTGTTCGCCCTTTCGCTTGCGGCAATCGGCGTAGCCATAAGCGGCAAGCTGCCGGAATGGCTCGGCGGAGACCCGGTTATACGTCACGACTCCTCGCTCTACTTCCTCATCTTCTCGCTTTTCCTGCCGGTACTGCAACTCAATTTCCTTGCAGGAAGCATGTTGAGGTGCAGCGGAAACATGCGTGTCCCGAGCCTGCTCAACGTGATGATGTGCGCACTTGACGTTCTGTTCAACTTCCTCCTTATCTTTCCCACACACGAAGCTGTTGTCGGCGGCCACAGCTTCACCGTCTATGGTGCCGGACTGGGCGTTGAGGGTGCGGCACTTGGCACCGTGCTTGCCGAAACGGTCACCATGTGCGCAATGATTTGGTACTTGTGCATGCGTTCCCCGATGCTCAGGCTTACGGAAGAGCGCGGCAGTTTTCGTCTGCGGAAGGATGTCGTGAAGAAAGCCGTCAGAATAGCATTGCCGATGGGCTTTGAACACGCGGCAATCTGCGGCGCGCAGATAATGACCACGGTCATTGTGGCGCCACTTGGCATTGTTGCCATTGCCGCCAACTCGTTTGCGATTATTGCGGAGAGCCTTTGCTACATGCCTGGCTACGGAATCTCGGAAGCGGCAACCACGCTGGTGGGGCAAAGTCTTGGAGCCGGCCGACCAAAGCTGACGAAGAGTTTTGCCAATATAACCGTTCTGTCGGGTATGGCGGTCATGGGAGCTATGGGAGTGCTCATGTACATTGGCGCGCCACAGATAATAGGAGTGATGACTCCCGTGGACGACATCCGCATTCTGGGCACAGACATCCTCCGCATTGAGGCTTTTGCCGAGCCGATGTTCGCCGCAGCCATTGTAACCTATGGAGTGTTTGTGGGAGTGGGCAGGACTATAGTGCCGAGCCTTATGAATTTCGGCAGCATCTGGGGAGTCCGTCTCACGTTGGCTGCCATCCTCGCCCCTACAATGGGTCTGCGCGGAGTGTGGCTCGCCATGTGCATAGAGCTAACCTTCCGTGGCGCAATCTTCCTGGTGCGCCTTTGGGGTACGAAATGGGTCAGGAGACCGAGACTTGTACAGGGGTAACGGTACATAAAAACAACAGGTGACGGCCTGTAAAGCACAGAACAAGAAACAAAAGACGAAAGGGAAACACTATGAAATACGACTTTGACACAGTAATAATGCGTCGTGGCACGAACTCATACAAGTGGGACACGCCGGAAAAGGACGGGACTTTACCCATGTGGGTAGCTGACATGGACTTCCGCACCGCCCCCTCCATAGTCAGAACCCTGCAAGACCGTGTGGCGCACGGCATCTTCGGCTACACAAAAGTGCCTGACGAATACTACGAAGCGGTAACAGGATGGTTCAAACGCCGCCACAACTGGACGATAGACCGTCGATGGATAATCTACACGAGCGGCGTTGTGCCGGCCATTTCGGCCATTATCAAGGCTTTGACCGTACCCGGCGACAAGGTAATCGTGCAGACTCCGGCCTTCAACTGCTTCTTTTCTTCCATAAGAAACAACGGTTGTGAACTTTTGGCAAACCTCTTGATTTACAGGGAGGGCAGATACTTTGTCGATTTCGAAGACCTCGAAGTGAAGGCTGCTGACCCCAAGGCTAAAGTCATGCTGCTTTGCAATCCGCACAACCCCGGCGGACGGGTGTGGACAGCCGACGAGCTGCGCCATATAGGCGAGATATGTCTTCGCAACGGTGTGTTTGTGATAGCCGACGAGATACACTGCGAATTTACGTTCAACGGTCACGACTACACTCCGTATGCCTCGCTGTCGCCGGAGTTGCGCCGCAATGCAGCTGTGTGTCTGTCTCCGAGCAAGGCGTTCAACATTGCCGGACTGCAAATAGCCAACATAGTGGCAGAGGATGACGAGGTGCGCAGCAAAATAGACCGTGCCATCAACGACAACGAGGTGTGCGACGTTAATCCTTTTGGCGTCTTGGCTACGATAGCCGCCTACAACGAGGGCGAAGAGTGGCTAGACGAACTGCGCGAATACCTGTGGAAGAACTATCTTCACGCCGCTGAGTTCTTCGCAAAGCACCTTCCTGACTACCGCATAATGCCGCTTGAGGGCACTTATCTTCTGTGGATAGACTGCAAAGCCAGCGGTTTGGATGCCGCAAAACTGGCGGAACGGATGGAAAAGGAACAGGGGCTGGAGCTAAGTCCCGGTACGATATTCGGCCCCGGCGGCGAGTTCTTCCTCCGAATGAACATAGCCTGTCCGCGCAAATTGCTCGACGACGGACTACAAAGGTTCAGGACAGTTGTCGGAAACTTATGACTCAAGTTTCGGATTTAAGAATGATGCAAGAAAAGACAACATATTTGACATTTCGTACTGCCAAGGACAAGTCGGTAACTTGTCAAGCACAAGTTACTGACTTGACTTTCACAGGTCGCTGACTTGACTTTGACAATACGGCGTATTGACAAATTAGCATATTCAGCAGCCTAAAAACAAGGCGACTTATGCCATTATACAAGAAGCCGTATAGCAAGCTCCCCTAAACCCGAAACTTCAGCTTATTATTGCTGTTTACTAAAACACAATAGGCTTCACTGCCCATCGAAGCCTATTGCGATGGCCATTGAAGCCTATTGCGATGGCCATTGAAGCCTATTGTGTTTTGTCAGATAGTAAAAACAGAAAACGGCTTTTACTTCATCTTCCAAACGTTGTCAAGCTGCACCATGGGCACTACGACCTCTTCCTTTGTGCTGTCGGAAAAGCACAATAGGAGAAAGGCTTCGGTGGTTCCTTGCAGAGAATCGGTGCGTGAATACACGGCACGCACGTCCACGATGCCGCCATGTTCCTCCTTTTGCTGCGCCATAAACTGCTTGGCGTTCACCATAAGCTGCTCTTCGTATGTAGGGGGCAGACTGTCGGAGTTGGCAAATCCCTTGACATATTCACCGTAGCGACCCGAGACGAGGGCGTCGTAATACTCCTTTGCGGCCTTTGCGGCAAGGTCTTCCTTGGCGGAATCGCCGCTGCAAGATACTGAAAAGAGTGCGCCCAGACAGAGGCAAACAACCAATGTCTGGGCAATAAACGTTTTTCTTCGCATCATTTCTGGCGCACGAAAATGTTGATGGGCGACCCTGTGAGAGTCCAGTTCTCCCTTATCTTGTTCTCAAGGAACCGCTTGTAAGGCTCTTTCACGTACTGTGGAAGGTTTGCATAGAACACGAACGAAGGTATTTGAGTGTTAGGCAACTGCGAACAATACTTGATTTTGATGTACTTTCCCTTGATTGATGGTGGCGGGTAAGCCTCTATCAGCGGCAATAGCGTTTCGTTTAGTTTCGTGGTTCCTATGCGCATTTTGCGGTTCAGATACACCTGTTTGGCCGTTTCGAGCACCTTGAATATGCGCTGTTTGGTCAGTGCTGATGCAAACACGATGGGGAAGTCGACGAACGGAGCCATTCTGTTGCGTATGGCAGCCTCGAACGTGTCTATCACCTTCTGCGTTTTGTCCTCCACAAGGTCCCACTTGTTCACCACAACCACAAGACTCTTGTTGTTCTTCTGTATCAGTTGGAAGATGTTCATGTCCTGTGCTTCGATGCCTCGGGTTGCGTCAATCATCAAAATGCACACGTCGCTGTTCTCAATGGCACGTATCGACCGCATCACGGAGTAGAACTCCAAGTCTTCCGACACCTTGTTCTTTCGGCGTATACCGGCGGTGTCCACCAGATAGAAGTCAAATCCGAACTTGTCGTAGCGGGTGTAAATGCTGTCGCGGGTGGTGCCTGCAATCTCCGTCACGATGTTGCGCTCCTCGCCGATGAATGCATTGACTATGCTGCTCTTGCCGGCGTTAGGTCTGCCAACCACAGCAAAGCGTGGAATGCCTTCCTCCAGTGTCTCGCCGTTGTCGGCTTTGAGGAGTGTGAGCAGATGGTCGAGCAAGTCGCCCGTACCGCTCCCCGTGGCAGCACTGATGCAAAACGGATCGCCGAGGCCAAGAGAGTAGAACTCGGCGGCGTAGTAGAGCTGAGTATTGTTGTCTGTCTTGTTCGCCACGAGCACCACCGGCAACTTTGTGCGGCGCAATATCTTGGCCACATCCATGTCCCAGTCGGTAACGCCGTTGGTTATGTCCACAAGAAACAGCACCACATCGGCCTCTTCTGTGGCTATGAGCACCTGCTTGCGTATCTCTTCCTCGAACACGTCGTCCGACTTGACCACCCAGCCGCCTGTGTCTACTACTGAAAACTCGCGCCCGTTCCACTCGCATTTGCCGTACTGGCGGTCACGTGTGGTGCCTGCCTCGTCGCTCACTATGGCGTGGCGCGTCTGCGTGAGGCGGTTGAAGAGTGTGGACTTGCCCACATTAGGGCGTCCTACTATCGCTACTAAGTTTGACATAGCAGTTCTTTTTGGTTTAGTTCTTTTTGTTTGTTCCGGGGCTGTTTCCTGTGCACGGCATGCCCCGCAGTTGCATTATTCGGGGTTGTAGCCGAAGCTGTCAAGCTCCCGTTGTGAGCTGCGCCAGTCCTTGTCTACCTTGACAAACAGCTCCAGATAGATGCTCTTGCCGAAGAATCGCTCCAGAGCCTTGCGGCTTTCCGTGCCAACCTTCTTCAGGGCGATGCCCTGATGACCTATTATGATGCCCTTTTGTGAATCACGCTCAACATAAATTACGGCGTTGATGTGTATGCTGCGGTCAGCTTCCTTGAAGCTCTCCACGCGCACCTCTACAGAGTAGGGTATTTCCTTGTCATAATACAATAGTATCTTTTCGCGCACAATCTCGCTCACAAAGAAGCGGGCAGGTTTGTCGGTGAACTGGTCTTTGTCGAAATACGGTGGACTGTCGGGCAGCAGCTCCTTTATGCGCTTCAGCAGAATGTCTGTGCCGAACTTGTTGAGAGCCGAGATGGGCAGTATCTCCGCATTGGGCAGCAGCGTGTGCCACTTTTCCACAATCTTTCCCAGCGTTTTCTGGTCGCTCTGGTCAATCTTGTTTATCAGCAGCAGCACCGGCACGTCCATCTTCGCCACCTTGTCGAGGAAGTCGCGGTTCTTTTCCGGCTGTTCCACAACGTCGGTGACATACAGAAGCACGTCGGCGTCGCGCAGGGCCGACTCCGAAAAAGCCAGCATCGACTCCTGCAACTTGTAGTTTGGCTTCAGCACGCCCGGTGTGTCAGAAAACACAATCTGCACATCGTCGGTGTTGACAATGCCCATTATGCGGTGGCGTGTGGTCTGCGCCTTGAACGTAGCGATACTGATACGCTCGCCAACGAGTTGGTTCATTAGTGTTGACTTCCCCACATTGGGGTTGCCTACGATGTTCACAAATCCTGCTTTATGCGCCATTATAAATTGTATATGGACTGCAAAGTTACGGTAAAAAAGTGAGATACAGGCAAAAACGTACTTGCGAATTGGTGAAGAGGGTTCGCACACACGCTCAATGTTACACATGCGAGAGGTGTGCTTTGAATTGTGAAACACTGTTTTGAATATTGAACACAGATTTAGTAAATCATGGCAGATGCTTTTCAAAGTGATACGAAAATGGGTGTAGAAGGTTACTTTTTGCTCAAAATAGCAATCCTTTAGTCTGCAAAAATAACGTTTTGATACCGATTTTCACATTTTGTTTCTATAATGCTTGGAACTTTATCCCCTTTGTCTTAACTTTGCATCCGATGTTTCAACCATTTTGCGTTTTGCGTAATTGGAGGAAAATGCAAGTCAACCATGTCCGGACAGACATCGTCACGAGGTGTCGGACAACAACTAACAACGGAATACGAATTATGAGAACAAAGGTGTTTTTAGCCTCTCTGCTGGTCGCTGCCTCATGCCAAGTGATGGCACAAAGCTCCGGCACAGTGGGCGGACGCGTCGTTGACGAAACCGGTGAGCCGGTGATTGGTGCCCAAGTGAAGGTAAAAGGTGCAAAAACTGGTACCGTTACCGACATAGACGGCAACTTCACAATGCCCGCAAACGTGAAGGCCGGTACGGAAATAGAGATAAGCTACCTCGGAATGGAATCGCAGACAGTGAAAGGCGGTCACCGGATGGAGGTAAAGATGCAGTCGCAACATCAGCAGTTGGACGAAGTGATTGTCGTGGCCTACGGTCAGCAGAAGAAATCGTCGTTCACCGGTTCGGCAGGTGTGGTAAACACCGAAAAGATTTCAAACAGACAGGTGACCACAGTGGTCGATGCACTGGAAGGACAGGTGGCCGGAGTGCAGATGATAAAGACCTCCGGCGACCCGACTGCCACACCTACAATTCTTGTGCGCGGTATCAGTTCAATCAATGCCAGTACCGAACCGTTGATTGTTGTCGATGGTTCACCATACTACGGTTCTTGGAGCGACATAAATCCTGCCGACGTGGCCTCAATGACTGTGCTTAAAGATGCCGCAAGCAACGCCATGTACGGTGCGCGCGGTGCCAACGGCGTGATACTGATAACAACAAAGAACCCGCAGAAGGGCAAGACTACGATTACCGTAGATGCCAAGTGGGGCAGCAACAGCCGTGCATCGCAAACCTATGATGTGATAAGCAATCCAGGACAATACTATGAACTGTTCTACAAGGCGTTGTACAACTACAATGTAAACTCGCTGAACATGTCGGCTGCCCAAGCTCATATGTCGGCTAACGAGCAGATGACAAGCTCGATTACCGATGGTGGACTCGGCTATCTGTGCTATGAGGTGCCTAACAACGAATACCTCATCGGCACAAATGGCAAGTTGAACCCCAACGCCACCCTTGGCAAAAAGATAACCTATGAGGGACAGGAATACACCGTGATGCCCGACGACTGGGTGAAAGAAGCCTATCGCAACACGCTGCGTCAAGAGTATAATATAAACATCAACGGCGGCAACGACGCTGCGCAGGTATATGCCTCACTCGGCTATCTTGACGACCCAGGCATAGCCTACGGTTCTGCCTACAAAAGATACACCGCACGACTGAAGTCAACATATCAGGCAAAGGACTGGTTGAAGATTGGAGGCAACCTCAACTACGTACACTCCACCACTGACTACGCCAGCACGTCGAGTGGAACAAGTACGTTCTACATTATCAATAGGATAGCGCCCATATATCCCGTATATGTGCGTGACGGCAACGGAAACATCATGACCGACCAAAACGGCAAGATGTATGACTACGGAAACTACAACATCGCCAACCTTGTACGTCCAGTGCTGTCCGACCAGAATCCTCTGAAGGACGACCAGTTGCAGACCAACGGCAATGTGAGCAATTCTATATATCTAACAGGATTCGCCGACATAACGCCTGCATTCATAAAAGGATTGAAGCTGACCGTAAACGGAACGGTGAGCGACTATGAGTACCGTACCACCATGACCAACCAGCCATTCTACGGCTGGGGACTGTTCACCTATCCCACAGGAGGAATTACCAAGGGTCACTACCGCTACTACACTGTGAACTTCCAGCAGCTCATCAACTATGTGCGCTCGTTTGGCAACCACAACATGACATTGCTGCTCGGCCATGAGAACTACCGGCAGACCGACGAGTCGCTGTATGCGTCGCACAAAAACATGTTCTCCTACTTTGGCAACCACGAACTGAGTGGTGCCGTAGAGGACGAAAACTCATACTCGACACAGACGAAATACAATACCGAGGGATACTTCTTCCGTGGAATGTACGACTACGACGGCAAATACTTCGGTCAGTTCTCGTTTCGCCGCGACGCATCGTCACGCTTCGATCCATCTAACCGTTGGGGCAATTTTTTCTCGTTGGGTGGGGCGTGGATACTTACCAAGGAGAAATGGATGGAAGGCACGAAGGAATGGCTCAACATGCTTAAGCTGAAAGCTTCGTTCGGACAGCAGGGAAATGATGCCATCGGCGACTATATGTATATGAATACCTATTACATGGTGAACTCCAACGACCAGCTTGGACTTACCATCAACAACATAGGCAATAAGGATATCACTTGGGAAACCAACACCAATGTGAACGTGGGTGTTGACTTTGAATTGTTCAACAGCAGATTGCGCGGAAGCTTCGAATACTTCTACCGCAAGACTACCGACATGCTGAATTTCGTTCATGTGCCACTGTCAGACGGCTATGCCGGCTATTGGGACAACGTGGGCGACATGGTAAACAAAGGAATTGAACTTGACCTCACATTCGATGCCATACACACCAATGACTTGCTCTGGAGCATAAACCTCAATGCCACCCACTACAAGAACAAGATTACCTATTTGTATGAGGGCAACAAGACAAACATGCTCGGCGGACACCCCGGCTATGTGTCAAGCACACAGTTCTATGGCGAGGGACTTCCAATATACACATGGCGACTGAAGAAGTATGCCGGTGTTGACGAAGAAGGTTATTCAATGTGGTATGCGACCAATAGCGACGGTACCCTGTCGCGGACAAGCGACTACAACTCCGGTGACTACTACGACTGCGGTGCGCCACAGCCTGACGTATATGGCGGCTTCGGAACGAGTGTGCAGTACAAAGGCTTCGACTTCGCGATTAACTTCACTTATTCGCTTGGCGGCAAGGTCTATGACAGCAACTACCAGACGCTCATGGCCTCGCCATCAACAAGCACTTTGGGACAGGGCTTCCACAAGGACGTGCTTGACGCATGGTCAGAGACCAACAAGGGCAGCAACATTCCGCGCTGGCAATACAATGACACATACACCAACGCCACTTCCGACCGCTTCCTAATCAGCGGCAGTTATCTCAGTTTGCAAAGCATCAATCTGGGCTACACCATGCCGCAGGCTTGGATAAAGCCGTTAGGTTTGACTAAGGTGCGCGTGTATGCAGCAGCCGACAATGTTTATCTGTGGACAAAGCGCAAGGGGCTCGACCCTCGAACGAGCTATACAGGCTTCCCTGCCACGGAACAATACTCGTTTGTGCGCACCATTTCAGGAGGTGTAACATTGCAGTTCTAAACTTTTAAAGACAAAAGGACACACATTATGAACAGTATTTTTGGAAAGACGATGATATTGCTGTCGGTTTCGTCCGCCGTGCTTCTAAACCAGAGTTGCATCGACGAGACGTTGCCCACCAATTACGCCTCCGACAAACAAATCGAACAGTCGCAAAATGCACAGGAGGCTTTGCTTAGCGGTCTCGCTTCGTTTATGGTGGCCTATGACACCTACGGTTCCAGCGGTGGGGCCAATGACTGGGGTTATCCCTGTCAGATGGTGATGCGCGACGTTATGACCGAAGACTTCCCCGTAACGTTCAAGGGAGCAAACTATGACTACTTCACAGTATATGAGGAGGGGATAAACCTCAGATACAACAACGAGGGCTACTTCTATTATGCCCAGTTAATCAAGAATGCGTGCAACTTGATAAAGACGTGCGACATAGAGAACGCCAGCACCACGACAAAGAATTACGCCGGCATCGGCTACGCATACAGAGCCTTGGCATACTTCGACATGGCTCGTATGTATGAATTCAAAGAAACAGGCTATAAAAGTTTTGACAGTCTGGCTACGGAAGTGTGGGGACTCACAGTACCTATCGTGACGGAGAAGACTGGACTTGAAGAGTCGAAGCACAATCCACGCGCACCTTTCTACACGATGTACCGCTTCATACTTTCCGACCTGAATAAGGCCGAGGAATATCTCAGCGGCTACAGTAGTATGAAGGAGTATCCCGACGAGAATGTGGTAAAGGCACTGAAGGCGCGCTTCTGGCTTGAGCTTGCCACACGCTTCGAGAAGTCGCCAGCCGACCTGGCCACACAGCTCAATCACGAGAACGACCAGGACGGCTACGCTGCTTTGGGCATTGTTTCGGCAACAGACTGCTACAACAAAGCCTTGCGATATGCTCAGGATGTGATTGGCGGAGGCTACACTCCCATGACAAAGGAACAATGGTACGATACGGCCACGGGCTTCAACACCGCCACCGATTCTTGGATATGGATGGCAAAGATAGGTTCAAAGGAGCAGTTGTCGGGCTATTACTACTATTCATGGATGGGCACACTCAACAACGAGGGACAATACACCCTTGGATACTATGGTACCTACCGCTGCATAAGCAAGGCTCTGTTCGACAAGATACCCGACAACGACTGGCGAAAGCAGTCGTGGGTAGCTCCTGCCGACACGGGCAAGAGCGAGGTACCGGATAAATACAGTACGTTGATATCCGACAGTCGATGGTCGTCTGTACCAGCCTATGCCGGACTGAAGTTTCACACGGGCGGTGGAAGTGTCGACGACTACTATACTGGCCACATCTGCGACATCCCGTTGATACGTGTGGAGGAGATGTACTTCATAGTTGCCGAGGCTAAGGCTCACACACAGGGAGTAGAGGCTGGCAACGACGAGCTTGAGAAATTCGTCAACGCATACCGCTATACTGATACTGGTGACAACGCAAAGCGATACACCTGTGCGGCAAGCGACATTTTGTCGTTCACCGACTCGTTGATGGTGCAGAAACGCATCGAACTATGGGGCGAGGGTCTCGTCTACTTCGACTACAAGCGACTTGGACTTGCCATTACGCGCGACTACCCAGGCACCAACTTCTACAAGAACACCCGTCTCAACTCACGTCGGGGCTATGTCGCTCCGTGGCTCAACTACTATCTGTCGGAGTACGAGAATTCATACAATCCCTCGGTCATACTCAATCCAGACCCATCGGGCATAGTCACGGACACGTCGACATATTAACAAACACAACACGTATAACACATCAACTTGAAAAAACGTCACCAACTTATGAGACACAGCATATTCAAGATAGCATTCTGCATGTTTGCGGCTATAGCCACACTCGGCTTCACGGCCTGTGGCAGCGACGATGACTACCACCCGGGTGCTCCGGCACCAGCAGGGTCGGTAGGGGCGTTCTTCGACAAGAGCAACACTAGTGACTTCTCGTTCGATGAAGAACTGCCCGACTCGATAGTGCTCAAGCTAAATCGCCTTGACAGCACCGAGACCAAGACTGTAAAGCTTACGGTAGAGTGCGACACTTCGGCCATAAGCATACCAGACTCCGTGGTGTTCGCCAAAGGCAAGTTGCAGACAGACCTCGTCATCAAGATTGATCCGGGGCTATACACTTTTACAGGTTATGACTTTACCATCACAATCGATCCTGCCGATGTAAGTCCGTATGCCGCCGGTGCGTCATCTTTCTCGGGTTCCGTCTTCTACGGCAACCCATGGACGGTAATAGCCGAGGATGCTGCTTTCTATTTTAGCACTTCCTCACCGCTGCCAACCATGTATTCCGACATCTGCCAGTACAAGAACGATAACCACTTCCGCATCAACAACTTCATGGGTTCTGGCACCGACCTGGAGTTCTCGCTCACAGGCACCTTTGACGGCTCTGACATAAACACATATGCTGGCCAATTTGCTTGGAACACCGACCAAGTTTATCACGACGACAACGGCTACGACTATATCTACGCCACAGACGAGAACGGCGACTATGCCTATGGTTGGACCATCGACGGATGCGACGTGGGCATCAACGCCTTTGCCGCCTATATGGGAGCATGGAGCTACATCGTATTCGACAAGCAGGACGAAAGCGAAAACAACAGAAACTACCTTTACTTCTATGGCTTCTGCGACCTCGACAACGGTTCTGCCATAAACGCCTACTTCTACGGAACTTGGACTCCCAAGAAGTAATGCCGGACACAAATACATGGAAGTGCGCCCCACAATTTTTTGGGGCGTGCTCCCATAACACAATAGTTTAACGTTTTAAAAGTATTCAGCTTATGAAAAAGAGATTTACTTTAGCAGCTTTGGCAGTAGCTTGCTGCCTCGTGTCAAACGCAGCCGTCAGCTCGGCAGACGACCTGGTTGGTTCCTATACAGCCAGTGCTTCGGGGTGGGAGGGTGTTACCGACTACACCCAATGGACGGCATTCAGCACTGGCCATGACGTGACCATAACGAAGAATGAGTCAGGCACGGTGAGCATCGTCAATCTGTTGGGACTTAGCCAGACCCTTGAGGCAACTGTAGATGTGGATGCGAAGACCGTAACCATAGCTCCGCAGACATACTACACTTGGTACACATTCGCAGACTCGGCCGATGTGACCAAGAGTGTTGTGGGAACAATCGACGACAATGGCGACATCAAGTTCACAAACTTCAACGCTTGGTACAGCGGATACACTTATTTCTATACCGGAGCGGAGGTGACGCTTGCAAAAGACCAGCCCGGCACCGAGGAGTGGACTGTAACGGGTACACTCACATACACCGACGACAGCAAGGACGGTGAGGCTTACCACACCGCAACGACAACGCTTACCAAATACACAGGATCCACGAAGTATGACTACTCGTTGAAGTTCGACGGAGCAAACGCTTCACCTGCCGATGTGAAGATAAAGGTTTACAACGATGGAGACTCAATCGCTGTGGCCAACGGTTCGCAGACACCAGGCTACAACGGAGGTTACTTCTACAGTACCTATGATGACGACTACCGCATCTGGCTTGAGGGTGGAGCAGAAGGATCTTCTTTCAAGGGTGACCAGACTGGCGGAACACTCTCTTTGCTGTGCTATGACTATGCAACAAGCACAGCTACAGACTACACATCAGGCAAGCTCATATTCACTTGGGGCACTTCAGGCATTAAAGCTGTAAGCACAAGCAAGGCCGGCGATGCAAACGCTCCCGTTTACGACCTTATGGGCCGCAAGGTGAACACTCTGAAGCCCGGTCTCTACATCCAGAACGGCAAGAAGTTTGTGGTGAAGAAGTAATCTGCGGCAACGCAAGGAATGGTTGCTAACGCCATAAAGCCTAAGATGATGTGACATGAACAAGACGTTCATAATACCTTTATATCTGCTCCTTTTGTCAGCAAGCGCGGTCGCACAAGACCACGAGGAAACTGCAAAAGGAGCAGTTCCTTTTTGCCTTCCCGACAGCGAGGGGACGGGTAGGGAACGGAAATCGCCCATTCCCGAAGGCTGCAAACCCGAAGTTCCCCACTTCATACACACCACATGGGACCAGGGCGAGCCGTACTACAACCAGACTCCTACCGACTCCGCAGGCACACATTGCCGCACGGGTTGTGTGGCAACGTCGCTTGCGCAGATAATGAACTACTACCGCTATCCCAAACGCATGGCCGACGGCACCCGACTCCGCTGGAAACATATGCGCAAGGGCTACCACGGCGACTACAAAAGGCGTGAGGGCGAGGCTGTGGCTCTGCTCATGGCACGTTGCGGAAAGGCGGTCAAGATGAACTACGGCGTGGGCGTGAGCCTGACTTATCCCAAGGAAACGGCCGACGGAGTGGTGCGTGAGTTCGGTTACATTGTGAAAGACTACGGCTACCGCGACTATCCCAACAACCCTAACTACGACGAGGCGAAATGGAAAGAGATCATCTACCGCGAGCTGAGTGCCGGACGGCCTGTGCTCTACGGCGGTACGTCATACAAGCACGGTCAGGACAGATACTATTCCCATTCGTTCATCCTCGATGGTTATGACCGTGAGGGACGTGTTCATGCCAACTACGGTTTCGGGGGCAAGGGCGACGGCTATTTTGACCTTGACAAACTGCCTATGAAGTATGACGATGTTGACGAGGAGTTCGACACTTACCAGACGTTGGTTGTAATCCACCGTCCCGAGGATGGACCTATTGATTACAACCTTGAACCCCTTCCGTAGCATCGGCACAACCGCCCTGCAAGTGACTTGTTTTTACCGTCACTAAACAAACGCATCCGACATTCCGTAAGCCGAAATGCCGGATGTGTTCGTGTTTCTATTGTCCCTTGTTCTAAGGAGTCAGCCTGTGAGACTGTTTCGTTCAATGTCTGTCTGCGAGACTGTTTCGTACTACTTTCAGTCTGTGAGACTATTTTGTGCTACAGTTACGCATTGTCTTGAAGTTTCCGATAGCCATGGCGGCCTGTCTCTCCACGTTGTTGAGGCACTTTGACGCGCTGGTAGCCACGTTTGGGAATGGTGTGCTGTTCACTTCCCATGTCGCATCAGACAGGTGAGAGTGGAAACCGGCTTGCATTACGGTAGCCCCTTTGTCGTTGGTGCCGCAAACCAAGAGTGTATACCATCCGCGGGCGATGTCTGATTGGCTGAACGTATACTCACCTGCGCTATTGATAGCTGAGGTGATGTCGGTAGCCTCGGCGTCATAGGCAAGGTCAAGAAGGGTCTTGCCTTCGTTGAGAGCGTCGCTCACGTCGTTTTCCTTCATCAGTCTTACCGTGGCTTTGCTTACGTTGCTCGGAGTTATTTCAAAGTTTACCTTCACGTTTCCGTTGGCAGCTTCCTTTGACAGTATCTCTATTTTCGGCGTGCCGTAGGCGTTTTCTCCCTGTATGTGCTCTGTGGTCTGTACCATGAGGGTGTCGCCGTTGGCGTCCACAGCCAGCACGTATAATGAGTAGTCGTCCTCGCCGTCAATCTCCCATGCACGGTCTTCATCGCTGTATTCGTTCCATTCTTCGGGAGTGAAACTGTAGCCAAGAGTGATGAGTGCGCCGTCATAGCCCAGAGTGCCCACGTACTGCTGCAAACTCTTGTCGCTTCCGAATACCGCATAGAAGGTTTTGATGCCGCTGCTTGCCACGATGTCAAACATGGCGTTGCCGTCGCTGTTCAGTCCCTTGTAGGCTACGCTGACGGTCTCCTTGCTCTGGTCAGGGTCGGAGGTGTGCATGGTGGCATAGTATAGGTCGGTTCCGATGTTGTAGTCTTCATCCACGTCAACCGCTGCTACGAAGTAGTCTTGGCCGGGAGCGATAACTGGTTGCACGCCGCTGTCAAGCGTCTTGCCGTTGCTGATGGTGAAGGTTTGCGAACCCTTTGCGGTTGTTGCCGAAGTCAATACGAGTCGGCGCAAAACCGTTTGCAAGGTTGCCGAATCGGTTGTTTCGAGGGTTTTGCCGTAGATATACTGCAACATATAGTCCACTTGGCAGGCTGGAACCCACGATGCGGCATAGGTCTGTGCCTCGTCTTTGGCTGTTACGCGGAATGAGAGGAATGTCTTTCCCGCACTCTTCGGCGTTATGGTGAATGCCGCTTGTGGCTGAACGTTGGCCGGACGATGGAATGTAACGTAGTCAATCTCGTCCGTATTGTATGAAGCAACGGCTTTGTCGCCCTTCATCAGATACAGCTTTTCCTGTGCAAAGGCGGTTGCTGTGAGTGCAACCAAGAGCATGAGCAAGCTGAATATTCTTTTTGTCATCATCATGTCTTTTGTTGTTTTTCGCTTTCTAAGTAATGTTTTGACTATTACCAAGCCATGTTTTGATTGTCACAAAGTAGTGTTTTTTGACTGTCTCCAAACGTCTTCGTAATAATCATCTCCGGAACTATTCTTCGGTTACTGTGCCCTCATAATGTCCCTTCAAGGTCTGCTTGTCATACAGCTTGATGCCCATCACGGTGAAGTCAATCGACAGCGTTGAACCGTCCAGCGTTGCCTTTACGTTGCCTCCCAATGCCAGGGCGTCTGTGCCTTTGCAGCTTGCCTGGTTGTAGGTCACGCCTTTGTATATGATGGAAATCTTGGCGTTGGTCTCCGTGCCGGAGAAGCCTTTAATCTCGTTGGTCATGAATTCCGACGGAACGGTAACTGTGATGTCTGCGTTGTCGGCCGTGGCTGTGGTGCCGGTTGAGGTGAAGTAGAATGTATAGAGACCGTCCTCAAGGTGTGAGGCAGCTGCCGTGATGTCTGTATAGGCGTCTTCGCCCAAGGTGTAGGCGTTGGGAGTGGAAGTGTCATACACCATAGGCGTGCCCTCGTAGTACACCTCCAGCGAGCGGTCGTCACCCATTCCGCTTACGTTTATCTTGGCCGAATACGTGCCGTCGCTCCGCTGTTCCACGTTGAGCTTGCCCGTTGCGTTGCGTATGTTGCCGGTGCTGAGGTTGATTGACTGGTCGTTGATGTTGTCAACAAACGTAAGTTCAAACTCGGTGTTGCCTGTGATGTCGATGTCCTCGCCGTTGAGAGCCTTGGTGGGGAGAAACAGCGATGCATAGTAATAAGTGTCAGGGAGCCGCTTAGCGTCTGTGATGTCGCCTGACGTGAAGTAGAGGGTCACTCCGTCCGACTTGGTTTCGCAGAACACGGCCTTGCAGTCTTTGCGGTTGCCGTCCACTGTGAAGTAGTAGGGGCTTTCCTCTATGAATGTATAAGCTCCGCTGTATGCTCCGGAGAAGTCGTCCGTGCCGTCCTTTCCTGTCCATTCAAACGCCACGTTGAGCATCTGGTCGTCGCCCGTGGCCACTTTTACAGTGCCGTCTTTGTACAGGTCGCTCCAGTCGTCAAAAGACGCTCCGATGGGGTCGTCCAGCGATTCTGCCACATAGTATACGTAGTAATAGCTGTCGCCGTCTTCGTCGAGTTCGGACAGCTTAAACTCCTTTCCGAGCAGGTCGGGGGTGAGTGCCAGCATCAGATGGTCGGCGTTGAGCATCTCGCTTATGGTGGTCAGTCCCTCTGTGGGGCTGATGTACAGGTAGTAGATGCCGCCCTGGTTCTTTATCACAGCCGACTTCAACGCATATTCCGTGCTGCCGAATTTCACAAAGTTCGAACCCGGATTGACGCTTGGATTCTTGAACGTGAGCCAGTCCACGTCTTCTCCCACGACGTATGTGCCCACCACCTTGCCGTCTTTCACCACATAGAGAGTGTCTTTTGCTGCATCCTGTGCCACGCCGTTAATGGCACACAGTATGAGTGCAAACAAAAAAAGTATCTTTTTCATCATGTCTGTCATGTCTAAAGGTTAACGTTTCACTATCTTGAGCGACTTGTTGGCCGCCTTGACTATATACACTCCGTTGGCCAGACGCTCCGCGTTTACCGTTGCTTTTCCGTCTTTGGCCACGCTCTTTGCCACCACTTTGCCGTCTGAAGCATACACGGCGAGAGTCACACCGTCACGCAGTCCCTCGGCAGTAAACGCATATCCCGTGGCGCGAACAGTCACGTCGCCGTCCTTGTCTGCCTTCGTTGCCGAAATGCCTGTGGCGTTTTTGCCGAAAAGAATCTTGTCTATCTGGGCCAGAGGCTTGCTCTCCTCGCTGCCGTCTGCACCTACAAGCGTGAGCGTGTGGTCGCCGAGAGTGATTCTTTCCACAGTCTCCATCTTTGCGGAATGGCTTGTTCCGTCAAGGTAGAGCACCAACAAGTCGTCGCCATCGGCTGCAAACGAGGTGAGCGCACAGCCGGAGAAGAGCAACGACAGCACAATGTTTCGTTTCTTCATCATCATGTTTGTTCTGGTTTCGGGTTCTTGGATTTATTGGTGAAGCTCCCCACGGTGCACCGGAACCCATCGCATGCGGTTGGAGAAGCGTGTTGAATAACTGAGGTGCAAAGTTAACGCTTTTGTCCATATTGTAGCCGCTATTCTTGTGATTATGTTAAGGGGATGGGTAAGTAGGTGTTCAAAATTATTGGGCTTCTCTTTCCATTTTGGCGGGTGCAGCGAGCACGCTGGCTACAAACTGCATGACGGTCTTTACGGTTTCTCTGCTTGTGCTTTTCATGGTGTTTTGATTTTGGGGTTATGGTGGTTGGACGTGAAAGTTGATGTTGGGGCGGAGTCTCTGCGCACACGAGTCCTTCGGGATTTGTTCGGGATTTCATGTCTTTTCTTCTCACAATGCAAAGTTACTGCATCCGTTGGCGACGGTCGTGCGATAGTGTGCAATGGCGTGCGATAACGTGCGATTTCAGCACTTTCTCACGGAGCTTTTGAACACGGATTGTGGATGTTCTTTGTGCGGCCATCTGCTCACGAAGGGTGGGGCGCACCTCCTACGCAAGAGCGGACTTAGGGCCAAAGCAGAGGCGCACAAGGGCAAACTTAGTAGAGGGTGTGTCTAAACGAAAAATGACATTTGAAAAACTTACAATTTGCAACTCACAAGGTAACCAT
>CAVAQY010000008.1:0-48588 GCA_963590865.1 Bacteroidaceae bacterium
CTCTTATGAGAAATCTCCGTTCCGTTGTTTGGAACGTGCGTTCCGAACAACGGAATGTGCGTTCCGTAGTACGGAACGGAACTTTCAGTTGGACAAAGACACAATTTCTATTAGGTAAATGCAAAATCACACAATGGCTTCTCGTGGTTTTCTCAGCAGCCATCTCCAGATGTTTTCTTCGAGCTGCATTCGATTGTTGAGATGGCCAAGAAACACAACAAGACACCTTTCAATGCAATTCAAGCCTTGTTTGGGGGGTTGATGCATTGTCATGCACCTACCGCTGAACAGTTACTAATTTTGAACACCTACTTAACTAATATTAAGTGTATAAACTACATCCTTGTATTCCAAATTCCGTATCTTTGTACACATTAACAGATTAATACTAATAACATTATAATTAACGCTAACAGACACTTATGGTTATCAACAAAACCGTTTCATTGCTCTTCTCAGTACCCCTGTTGGTTACAGGAGGGGCGTTTGCGCAGCAGAAGAAAGCCGCAGACACCGCACAAAAACACGAGATGGTGTTCCTCTACAATCCCGACAGCAAGGGAGGAATGCGCATTGCCAGTTGTTCGGGCGATGACTTCAAGGAACAGGGACAAATCTTTTCGTCGGACTACTCGCGCTGGGGCAGCGAGAAAAAGATGTATTCGCCCTTTGTGGCCGAACTGCCTACGGGCGGATATGCGGCTGTGTTTCAGGTGAACGACTATTCCCCGTGCTTTGCGGTGGCCTATTCGGACAACCTCATAACGTGGCGTCCGCAGGACTATCCGCAGATGAGCGTAAAGGGATGTATTGCCCCGGTGATACGCAACGACGGCAACGGTCGCTACACGGTGCTGTTCCTCACCAAGGAGGGCAATGTGCGTCAGACCACAACCGACGCTTCGTTCCGCCGCTTCTCGGCCGACACAGAAGGGTCAATGGCCGACTATCAGCGCATTTGTGCCACCAAAGATACCGCCACGGTTGGCGGAAAGTCCTTTGTGGGCAATATGTTGACCGTTGCGACAGAACGGGTGGACAGTCTGAAGGCGTACTTCGCCAAACAGGCACAAAACGGAATGAAGGCAGGGGAGAACCTCGCCGACGACGGCAAACGGTTTGAACATCTTGGCGGAAAGGCCGTTGAGGCCACACTCACCATAGACGGCAGCAGGGAAAAGAAGATAAGCGACAAGCTGATAGGAGTGTTCTTTGAGGACATAAGCTATGCTGCCGACGGTGGTCTCTATGCCGAACTGGTGCAGAACCGCGACTTTGAATATTCCGCAAAAGACCATCGTGGATGGACTGCCTCTACGGCTTGGCGCACGTCAAAGGGCAACCTACAGATAGAGACTGCCACGCCTTTGAGCAAGAACAACCCCCACTATGCGGTGATTGCCAACGACACTATCTGGAACACCGGCTGGGACGGCATTGCCGTAAGCAAGGGCGAGACATACGATTTCAGCATCTTTGTGAACAACATCGACGGCAAGTCCAAGCCATTGACCGTGGCTTTGGTTGACGGAGACAAGGTGATTGCCACGGCAAACCTGAAGGCCAAGGGCAAGAAAGGCCAGTGGAACCGCTACTCGCTGACGCTCACTCCGACCGAAACCGCTGCAAAGGCTGAGCTTAGGCTGACTTCCGGCAACGGCAACAGGGTGGGAGTGGACATGATAAGCCTCTTCCCCCGCAACACATTCAAGGGACGCAAAAACGGTTTGCGCCGCGACTTGGCACAGACCATAGCCGACCTGCATCCCAAGTTTGTGCGCTTCCCCGGCGGATGCATGAGCCACGGCGACGGCATAGACAATATCTACCACTGGTATCATTCAGTTGGAAACCTTGAAGACAGAGTGCCTGACCGCAACATCTGGAACTATCACCAGACGCGCGGACTGGGCTTCTACGAGTATTTCCAGTTCTGCGAAGACATAAACGCCGAACCTCTGCCCGTGTTGGCGGCAGGTGTGCCTTGCCAGAACGCAGGTCCTGACTCCAACGGCTACGGCGGACAGCAGGGAGGAATAGACATGAAAGACATGCCGGCCTACATACAGGAGATACTTGACCTCATAGACTGGGCAAACGGAGATCCCGCCACAAGCAAGTGGGCGAAGATGAGAGCCGATGCCGGCCATCCAGCTCCCTTTAACCTTAAATATATAGGTATAGGCAACGAGGACATTATCTCCACCACGTTTGAAGACAGGTGCAAGATGATTTGTTCGGCCATAAAGAAACGCTATCCCGACATCGTGGTATGCGGCACAGTAGGTCCGTTCCACGACCCTTCGTCAGACTATATTGAGGGTTGGAAGTTCGCCAATGCCAACCGGGACATACTCGACATGGTTGACGAGCACTATTATGAGAGCGTGGGCTGGTTCCTGAACAATCAGCACTACTATGACAACTACGACCGTACCGCACCGAAAGTGTATCTCGGAGAGTACGCAGCGCGTCAGGGCAAGGGTACGATAGACTGCGCTCTGGCCGAGGCTGCCTATCTTTGTGCCATTGAGCGCAACGCCGACGTGGTGGAAATGACATCTTACGCTCCGCTGCTGTCAAAGAACGGCCACAGCAACTGGAGTCCCGACATGATCTATTTCGACAACACATCGATACGGACAGCACCAAGCTACAACACTCAGCGGCTGTTCTCCACCTATGGTGGCGACAGATATGTGGAGTCGAAGCTTGCCGTGGGCGATTCAACCTTGACAAACCGCTTGGCAGCAAGTGTGGTGAGGGACAGCAAGACAGGCAAACGCTATCTTAAGGTGGTGAACATTCTGCCCGTAAGCCTCAACCTCACCATAGGCGCACGTTCGCTTCCGCTTGCCAACACGCTCCGCTATGAGGGCTTCGACGGCAAACCGGGACAGGCAAAGGTGGGCTGCACCACCGGAAGCTATGAGGTTCGCCAGGACGACAAGCTCACCATCACCCTGCCTCCATACTCTTTCAGAGCAATAGAACTTTGATGAAGAAGAGGCAAACCGTAGGAACGGAAGATGTAAGACTCTTGGGGCTACAGGGATAAACCTGCGCCAAGATAAAGGGCGGTAATTTATAGAACCACCCTAAAATAAAAACCGGCTTCAAAGTTTCCTTGGCAACAGTCCATACCTTTAGTATGGCACATTGTTAAGCGAACTTTGAAGCCGGTTTTCTATGTTTGAAAACCATGCTTCCGGCCAGTAAAAACGTGTCTGTGGTGAACTGAATAGTTACTGTGGCTTGCGTTTATCGTCGGTATAGGGGCTAAATCAGCCCAGAGCTTCGGCCAACAACTGTTTTTGATGGTCGGTCAGATTGGTGGGAAGCTTGACGTTGTAGGTTATTATCAGGTCGCCAAACGTGCCGTCGCCACGGTCATAGCCTTTGCCGCGCAGCCGCACCTTGGTGCCGTTCTGTGTTTCGGGCTTTACCTTCAGCTTCAGTTTAGTTCCGTTTTTGAGCTGTATGATGACTTCTCCGCCGAGCAAAGCCGTGCGCAGGTCTATGCTGACCGTAGCGTTCATCTCACCGGAATGTTGTCTGCTGCCGCCGAAGCCACTGCCGAAACCTGCCGACTGTCCGCCATTGCGACTGCGTGAGCCTCCGAACAGTTGCTCAAAGAATGAGCTGAAGCCACTGCCGCCTCCACCCCCGAAACTGGAGAAGTCGAAGCCCTCGAATGGTGAGCCACCCGAAGAGTAACCGTAGGACCCGCCTCCGCCGAAGCCGCCATTTGCACCGCCAAACGCTTCGGCCTGTTTCCAGTGTTCGCCGTATTGGTCATACTTGGCGCGCTTTTCCGGGTCACCAATCACGTCGTAAGCCTCGGTCAAAGCCTGAAACTTGGCTTTGGCCTTGGGGTCATCGGGATGCAAGTCGGGGTGAAACTGCTTGGCACGCTTCAAGTAAGCGCGCTTAACGTCCTTTTGAGGTATGTCTTTGCTGACGCCCAAAATCTTGTAATAGTCTATAAATGCCATATGTCTGTTCCTTTCTTATTGTTCCGGTATTAGTATTTCACATTTTCTGTGCTGCAAAAAATATGCCCGAAGAACCCTTGACTCACATTTTCTTTGTAATTTCGCACCGTCAGCAAGCCCGCAGTCACCCTTCTGAAGCGTGTCTGCGGGCGCAAAGCATGAAGAACTATGGACAACGAAAAGGACAAATACTACTTTGCGTTCTGCCGTGGCGACCTGTTGATGGAGCGTTTGGCCGACGGCAACTATACCGTTCCGCACGGCACAGAGCCGCCAACGGATGTGGAACCGGGTACCAACATTCTGGACGTGACGACTCTGGATGGCGTGGAGGTGAAGACTTACCGCATGGCCGAACCCGTTACCGATTCGGAGAAATATGAAATGTGTGGCCTAAGGGCGAGCTACTACAAACTGCCGCAAGACCTGTATCTCAAGGCAGGAAAGTGCGAGGAACTGCTCTACTGGGACGGCAACACCCACTACTGCGGTGTCTGCGGTGCGCCCATGGCCATGCACACACAGATAAGCAAGCGGTGTACCAAGTGCGGAAAGGAAGTGTGGCCGCAGTTGGCCACAGCCATAATAGTACTCGTACACAAAGGCGATGACGAGGTGTTGCTTGTGCACGCAAAGAACTTCAAGGGCAACTTCTATGGTCTTGTGGCAGGATTTGTTGAGACGGGAGAAACTCTCGAAGAAGCCGTACACCGTGAAGTTAGGGAAGAAACCGGGCTGGAGATAACCAACCTCCGATATTTCGGAAGTCAGCCTTGGCCGTATCCGTGCGGACTTATGGTGGGCTTTGAGGCCGATTATGTAAGCGGAAACATAAAGCTCCAGCAGTCGGAACTGGCAGCAGGGGCATGGTTCAACCGCAATAATCTGCCCACAATACCCGAGAAGCTGAGCATAGCACGGCGACTTATAGACGCCTGGCTGGAGAGAAAGCAGGGCTAAAGCAGTATTTTGATTGTACGCAAAGGTAGCTTTTACACATCGTAAACGTTACCTTATAAAGCCAAACACCAGTAACAGATAAAAACAGCAAAAAGTTTTGTAATATAGGAATAAAATTGTTTCTTTGCTCATTAATTAGGACTGATATAATAATTTAAATCAGAAAGTATGTCAATTGAAATTAAAACCATACCTGTTCTTCGTGGTGAAGCAGCTGTTCGTTTCGTTGAAGCAGCGGATAAAGCTTTGGAAAAACGTGGTTCCATTGACTTTACAAAGCAGGTTGCCAAAGCACGTGCTATATTGAAACGTTCAAAGATGTATATTTAAAATGTTAGAACAATGTGACTTTTTAGAACTGACTGAAGAAGTCTTGCAGGAATGCAATGGTTTCACTTGTAAGGATGAAGACATTGCAGAATTCTTCACCCAAGATTATGCTGATTATGCATATCAGTTGCTCGGAAAGTCATATTGTTTCATTAAACAAGATACGTCAGATATTGTTTGTGCTTTTACTGTAGCCAATTCATGTGTTAAGGTTGATTCTCTTCCTTCAAATTTAAGAAACAAGTTAAATCGAAAAATCCCAAATGAAAAGCGCAGACCACAATATCCGGCTGTTTTGGTAGGACAATTAGCAGTAAGTGATTTGTATAGCGGTCATCGTATTGGTGATGAATTATTGGATTTCATCAAATCTTGGTTTATAGACCCATTAAACAAGACAGGCTGTAGATATGTAATTGTTGATGCTGTCAATCATCCTAAGGTTTTCGAGTATTATCAACGAAACGGATTTAAGTTTCTTTTCTCATCGGATGAAGAAGAGTGGATTTTCTTGCACAATAATGGTCAAGAACTAACAACGGCAGTTGAACCAATGCGAACACGACTGATGTATTTTGATTTAATATATCTCCGTACAAAATAAGATTTAAGGATAATATCTCTCTGGCGCACAAAATGGTAGCTAAAAAATAAGCCACCCCTTAAAAGGAGTGGCGAGCCTTAGTTTTTTCCACCTAAGGGTGATATTGTTCTGCAAAGATGTGTTTTTTATTTCATATCTCCAAATATTTTGCTAACTCTTTCAAGAAAACAAGATAATTTCTTTGATTTTGTTGCTTTTGAATAGCTTTTACCGCCTCATTCTTCACGACCCGTTTCAACTCCCTCACATTGCCAGGTGGCTAAATGCCATAGTTACGATGCGTAAATATGGCACTTACGGATGCCAAGCTTGTTTCAGGCATAGGAGTGCATGCCTCCGAGGAAGTAGTTTACTCCGAAGTAGGTCATGAGGATGGTGAGGAAAGCCAATGTCATGAACACGTGGTAGACCATGGGACGGCGCATGGAGGGTATGGAACTTGTATGTGCAGCAGCCGCATAGACCATGAACGTAATCAATGCCCACACTTCCTTGGGGTCCCATCCCCAGTATTTGCCCCACGAAACGTTGGCCCATATAGCCCCTATGAATATTCCGAAGCCGAGAGCCGTTAGGGCAGGATAGAGGAACAGACGGCTTAAGACCTGCAGTTCCTCTCGATGCGAATGAAGGCAAATGCCCATGAGTCCGCAGATGAATGTCAATGACAACAGGGCGTAGCTCATCATAATGATGCTCACATGGATACTGAGCAGAGGACTGTTCAATACGGGCATCATCTGTCCAATGGCAGGATCCATCTGGTTGATGTGGCTCACGAGGAGGAAGAAACCCGACAACAGGAAGCCAAACACCATCAAAATGCGGATGCGGAACTGCATGAACAACGAAATCAACTGGACAAGCCAAGCCACGGTAAGCATGCTCTCATATCCGTTTGACATAGGCACGTAGCCGCTGATTATCCAACGTAAGACTATGCCGAATGTCAGCACACAGAAGGAAATGCCCAACAGGACAGGAAGGGAATAGTCCAAAAACTTTACTTGCCTGTTCTTAGTGATGCGGTAAATGGTATAGAAGAGAGCGATGACGCCCAATGTCAAGTTCACCATGAAAAGGATGGTGGCAAACGGAAAGGCGTTGTTGATGCGTTCCGCTTGATACTGTGTCTTGCTCGGAAGAGAATTTCCTCCGCTTACCGTTTGGTATTTCTTCATCTTGGTGAAGAACTCGTTGACACGGGCGGTATTGCCGGCTTTCACGTCTTCGTAGATGAGAGGAAACACGTTTCGTATATATAAAGCATGTTGGTGTTCTACCGTATGAGGAATACTGTCGGCAGGGGAAAGCCAAATGCTTGTGCCGGCTTTGATGAAAGAATGAGTCCCGTCTTCCCTTACGCTTTTCGGGAAAGTATAGGGAAGTACTTTAAGCGATACTCCACGGCGCAAATCCATGATGAGCTGTATCTTGTCGTCAATGTCTATTGCTTGCTTGTGGAACTTGTCTTGTTGCCCCTGATAGTATTCCTGTACGTAAGGGCCAAGGATGTAGCCTCCCATGTTCCTGTTGAAGAACTGGTTGACGGAACAATAGTCAGGCAAAGCCAAAGTGTTCTTCAGCTCGCCGCGCTTTACCTTAATGAACGGTTCGTCGTTCCATACTTCACTGTAGAATATCCAGCCCGTGAGTACTTGTTCTGCGGTCAGTCCCTTGTAGCTGCGTGCTCCGTATGTCTTTTTACAGAAGTCGAGAGCGTATGTCTGGAGCGGACATATTCGGTCGTTGTAGAGTATATACAGTTCACCGAACTTCTTTGCTGTTTCTCTTGGCAGTACGGCGTTTCTAAGCTGTTCCGGATTTGTCTTGGCATAAGCTCTGGTTGTAATTGTTCCTAATGCAAAAATGAGGGTAAGCATGAGTGCTCCTTTCTTGAGGAGAGGACTGTTCCAAAGCTTGCGGTAGCTGCCTTTAGGGTCTATGAGCATCCATATGAGCGAAATGAAGAGAAGCGCATAGCCACAGTAGGTCACGGGAATGCCGTAAGGGTCGGCGTTGATTGCAAGCACACTTCCCTTGCCGTCTTCATCGTAGGAAGACTGATAGAAACGGTATGAACGGTGAGAGTATATGTTGTTCATTGATACCATAGCTTCGCTTTTCTCTTTGCCGTCAGTAATGATGAACTTGGAGGAATAGTCGGCCACGGCATTTGTGCCGTTGTGCATCTTCGCTTCAAATTCTTGCAGGCACAAAGAGAACGGCAGTTTCTTTACCGCCATGCCATATTCGCCATCCGAAGCCATGTATGTATCGGTAGGTTGATTGATGCGCAGGTGAATCATGCCGTGTTGGGCGGAGAAATGTGTCAGCAATGCGCCTGTCAGTATAACCGCAAATGACAAATGGAGGGCAAGCGTGGAGGCGCGCCTTACCTTTCTCTTGATGATGTATAATATGCCGAGAACGGTCATTGCAGCCCAAATCAAGATAAACCACCATGCACCATAGTAGTGGGTCTGTACGTAGTCAGCACCTTGATCCTTCTCCACAATCGTTGCTGTGGCCATGGATACGAGCGTAAGTATATAAAGGATGAATATAATCTTTTTTACCATTGTTGTTATTAGGGAGACTCTATAAATTAGCCTTGCCAGAGTTTGTACGGCGGTAATTTATAGAACCGCCCTTGATTCATATCGTTGTCAGTATTCGTCATCACGGCCAGCGTTTTGCTTGGCGTTTGTTCCTGTAGGTCGGAATTAAAGGAAAAAGAGGGGCGGCTAAAATCTTCTTTGATAGCCCGCCCCTCTTGGTAGGGATACGTTTTACTCTTTCAAGAAACGTTTCGTGTCTTAGGGTTAGATGGCTTCGATGAACGCTACCACTGCGTCACGCTCCTCTTTGGTAGCATTGTAGAAGTTGAGCGCAGACTTGTAAGCGTCACTGCGTTGGTCATAGCAATGCCACATGATAGCTTCTACCACAGAACGTGCGCGGCAATCGTGCAGACGGTCGTCACGGCCAGTCAGCATGCTTGACAGACCGCGTCCCCAAAGAGGAGTGGTGCGGCACCATCCTGTACGAATGTCGTTGGCCATGAACAAGCGGTGCTGAACCAGGTCTGTGTATGGATAGATGGTCTGGTTAGGATACTTCGGCAACAATGTGCTGGCATCCTTGCCGATGCTCTTTGCGTATGACTTGATGGCGTTGTCAACCCAATAGTTGTCTTCTCCTGTCTTCCAAGAAGGCTTGTGGCAAGTAGCGCACTGCCACTGTGTGAAGAGTTTCTTGCCATTCTGCACTTGTGCGTTGTCGAGATTACGAGCAGCAGGAACGGCAAGACCGCGGTGCCATACCATGAAGTCATAGTAGTCCTTGTCGCTCATTTCTTCTTCACCGTTGTAGGGAGCGCCATTCAGCAGATATTGCTCGAAAGTGGCAGACTTATCCTTTGTGTTGCAGCTCAAAATCTCGTTCACTCTTTCCTTGATGCCTTCGTCTGTGCCGTCAGCATAGTATGGATGGAGAATGGACTGAGTGTCGGCACCGTGTTGCTTGATGTAATTGATAACAGTAGTGTCTTCAGACTGATACTTAGCCCATGCCGGTGTAGTATAGAGATAGTGACGGTCTGAACGAGTTACATTGGTAATGTTCCAAATGGCGTTGGCACCAGGACCGTCCTGCAAGGAAGCACGGGTCATGGCATAAGTGAACTTCTTTATCTTCTTGGTTCCGTCTGCCAGGGTGTACCATGCAGAAGCAGCCCAATCGTTAGCAGCCTTGTCCCACATCGCAGGATTCAATTCTACGTATTGAGCTTCGCTTTGATAGACTTTCTTCATTTCGTCCTGGTCAATGGCATCAAGCAAACCTGTACCATAGATACCTATAGTCGATTCCAGACGCACCTCATAGTTGTCTGGCTTAGGATTTGTGTTGAATGCGGATTTAGGGATAGTTACCTCAGGATATTGCAGAGCAAATGGCTCATTGTCCTTAGGGAACTTCATTGCCAAACCGCTTGGCATTACCGTAACTTCATTCCACCGGATGTCTATTTGCTTTTCATCGATAGGGGCAGAGAAAGGAGCCATAGCTTTGGTTTGCGGCATGCCTGTAACCTCTGTGATGTAACTGTTTGCGGCATATGACGTTCCGTCTTCTGTTGTGCCGGCAGTGGGATGATAAATCACGAGCAGATAACCATTGCCGAACTGGTCGCCTTGATACTGCTTTTGGAATTTGCCATGGCCGTAGTTGGGATGACAATGAATACATCCGGAACGAACCCAAGCGGGACCAAGACCTTTGCGCGGTGCCTCTGTGAAAGTGTAGAGGTGCTCAAAGAAGTCCTCACCTTTGTTGAAACTGGTTGAGAGTCCTTGGTTGGTTGTCGCAGGAGTCTCAGCGGAATAGCTCATTCCTTCGTCTGTTCCAAGCTCACCGCCTGGATACCATTCGGAGGCCTCAAATACTTCATTGGCCTTTCCGAACTGTGAATCGTTGTTCAACTTGTCGTTGCTTGTAACATTGTCGTCGTCAGAGCAAGATACCATAGGCATTGCAAGCAAACCGAACAATAAAACTTTGCTAATTCTTGGATATTCCATATTGTTTTTTTGATTGTGAAATTTTAATCAAACCGATTGTGTGTTCCTAAAATGCGGATAGCATCTTGCCTTTTTCAAAAGGCAAGATGCTTATTCGTTGTATGTCCAAAAAGGAGTTGCTTATTCTGGATTTACATCCTCGAAAGTTTTGCCCCAGATAGTACTAACATACTTCACGAAGGGATAAGGCATGATGCCTATCTTGTTGATAGCGTTCTCGATAGCAGCCTCTACAGCCTGACCTTCAGCAGTTGCGTTGTTCTGGAAGAACTTGTGGAAGCTGTACTGAGCGTTAGTGCTCTTGCCATTTGTACCACCATACCAAAGGTTCTCGATAGAACGGATGTTGTTCTGGAAGTCGATGATTGAATTGTAGCTATATGGAGATTCTACATAGCTGATGTCACCAGCCTGGAACGGATTGGCAATCTTTGCTGTTCCAACCTCATTGGAGATGCCCCAAGCGGAACCTTTTTCCAAAGAAAGGAGTTGCTGGATGGCAGCCTTCAGTGTAGAGAACTTACTGAGAGAAGTGTCGCCGGCCTTCTTCATGTTGACTGCGTAGGACTGGCCTTTGTCTGTCAGATAATCAAGGCCTGCGGCCTTTACAGCTGCGAGGCGTGTAGCGTTAGGTGTTTCCGACCAAGCTACTTCCAGCTCGTATACGTGATTTACCAAGTCTTCGATTACAGCTTCAGCATACTTCAGCTCCTCAGAACCCTTAACGTCTGTAAAGCCTTTGTAGGTGTCGTAGCCTTTGAACTCTTCAACTTTGCGAGGCTGACCATTGCGGAATATGATGAACTCAAGAGCGTGGAAACCAAGGATGGAAGCGTCTTCAAGTGCTTTGTCGCTGTACTCGCCTGTAGCAAAATAGCTGTGAAGAAGAGTACGGCTCAATGGCCATGAGTCAATATGCGGGTCAATGTCGAAGTCAGAAGCTGCACCTCCGAGGAATGCTTCGCTCTTCTCCCACAATGCACGTGCCTCCTTGAAAGCGGCGCAAGCATTGTCTATGTTGCTTTGTGTCAAGTTGTCTGTGTCTACACTTTTGGGAAGTGCGGCGTGAAGCTTCTCCACAGCATCGGCCAAGCTCTTGTATGTTGGCTGTATAGTACTGTCAACGGTGCTGATGCAGATGTTCCTCAAATAAGCTTCCTGATCTTCGGTTAAGGTAGCGTTGTTTATCTTTGCATAAGCCTTGCGGAGCTCGATGCAAAGCTGGTCGCAAGCGTCCATTGCATCCTGTCCATAAACCTTATTGGTGAAGTCTTCGTTCTTTATGGAATCAGTCTTCGTGGAATCGTTCTTTCCAGAACCGCCATCGCCATTTGTGGAATTGTCGTCGCTACTGCTGCATGAGTTGAAACCCAATGGCAACATAAAGGCGGCCATGAGCATTGCTGTACCTTTAAATACTTTGTTCATTTTGATTTAAAACGTTTATGTTAATGATGTGTTTTTGTCCGTTTTTAAGGAATTGTGCTTTAGAGAAACCATCCCTCGTATGCCACGCCGATGTTTATGGATGGTTCGTTATTGTATTGGCTCTTCAAGAAACGGTGTGAGTATTCAGCCTTAACCGCAACTTGTCTCAGCGGATAATAGTTTATTCCCACAGCCATACGTTTTACGTCGGTATAGTCGTAAGCGGTGTTCTTTGTTTTCGATGCGTATGGGTTATAGTGCTCATAGCGACCGAAGAGATACAGTTTCTGATTGTTCTGGCGGAGCTTTTCTATCTGCGAGAAGATATTGTAACCTGCCTCGATGCCATATGCAAAAGCGTTCTTGCTTACGAATGCAGAGTGGTGGAAAGGCGAAAGTCCGTTCAAACGGTTGGAGAAATACTTCAACTGCTGGGCATCACTCAAATAGCCATAGTCTGCCTGACCGCGTACAATCCAATTGTGGTCATTGTAGGTAAAGTCAATTGCACCAATGGCAACTACACCTTTATATTGGGACTCTGCTCCATCCTTGTTGTTTGGATATGAGTTGCCTATGGCGTGTCCATAGTAGCCGCTCAAACCGACACGCAATCCTTTGACGCTATAGTTGTCAACGCGGAGAGCCGTACCGTATTTAGTCGCAATCTCACCTTCAGTCGGAGTGCCCGGGCCTTTGTTGATCCAGCCGGTGTTGGTGAAGTTGTCAGAGTTCAAACCTGCCAGGAACTGAATTTCGTATCTCCAGTCCTTTGTGCGGCCCCAAAAGCTGACACCAGTCTGATGCCATGTGCTTGGCAGAACGGTGTTTTCACCTTCAGGACGATAAACGGTGAAGAAATTTAGCGGCTCGTGGTAGGCATTGTTCAAACCGACGGGTACAACGATGTGTCCGGCTTTGATGTTAGCCCAGCTACCGAAAGACTTCTGAATCCAAAACTGTTCAAGTTCTACTTCACCGCCTTTTTCTACTTCCTGTTCCCATTCGCCTCCTTCTTCGTCTTCTTTCTCATAAGCCATGCCTACGCCACCGTGCTCAAACTCGATTTCGGTGCCGAGCGACCATCCTTTTCCGAAGTCATAGCCCAGATATATTACAGCGTGGGGAATGTCGAAGCGTCCGTGGCTTGGGTCGTCCTTGTGGTCATCGGCAAGGCTATAGCGGCTTACATGGTCGCTATAGAAGTTGCGGCTATAGGCCACTTCACTGTAGCCTCCGATGCTGAGGCGGCTACCCCTCGAAGCATGGTTCAACACACTGTCTGCAACGGTTTCCTGTGCCATGGCCGAAGCCCCTGCCAGTGAACCTGCGGCAAGCAGTGTCATCATCCTGTAGGAAAATCTTTTCATTGTCGTTTTGTTTGTTTCTTTCTTTTTTCGAGTGCAAAGGTATTCCGTTAAGAGTTTTTAGGCAATACCTAAATATTGTGAAATAGCGAAAGAAACAACCTCCATCCGTCTCCGGAAAGGTTCTGATACCAAATATTAGGTATCGTGCTTTTGGTGCGTTGTCATCGTTGTGTAAGACATTGCGTGTAGAGGCAAATGTCAACGAGGCTATACTTCATCTGTCAACGAAGCCTATTGCGATTGCCAATGAAGCCTATTGCGATTGTCAACGAAGCCTATTGCAATTGCCAACGAAGCCTATTGCAATTGCCGACGAAGTGAATGTTAAGAACAAAGGACGTACAATGCCGGATGTGCTTCTTCGAGGTCAAATATGCGGGAGTGTCTAAGCGAATGGTACGGCTTGGATTACGTAGTATGCTCAGCATCCTCATCCCGAACGCATCCCGAAGCCATCCCGAACAAGAACAAGGCCAGGAATTAGAGAAGGGACTGCGTCAAGGTGGGTAGGCGCAGCCCCTTCTCAAAGTTTGCTTCTAATGTCCCTGTTTCATAAGTTTCTTCACGCCACCGCCTAAAGAGTCTGCATGATTGTTTCCACTATCTGCTCGTCGGTAAGGTTGTTGTCGCGCAGCAGTTGGTTGATGTCGTAGCGGTCATACAGAGCCTTCTCCACTCCGAAGCACAGAGTCTTCATGGTTGAAGCACCATAGAAGCGGGCTATGCGCTCGCCGTAGCCACCGTCTATGCAGCCGTCCTCAATGGTTGCCACCACAGAGTGGGAATCTTTCAGAGCTTCAAGCGTGTCGTTGTCAACACCCGACAGATAGCGAGGATTGATGAGTGTGGCCTCGATGCCCCGTTCTTTCAGCAAATCGGCCACCCTGACGCCCTTCTCGAAGAAGTCGCCCACAGCCACTATTGCCACATCTTTACCATGACGTACGGTCTTGAAGCGGTTGAGCGTGGAGTAGTCGTCATCCACAGGTTCGCTTGTGTGCATCACGTTGCATTCCGGCACTCTTATGGCCACAGGGTAGCGTGTCTGACGTATTGCCCAGCTCTCCATGGCTATCAGTTCCTCGTATGATGTTGGGGCGAGGTAAACCAGATTGGGAATGTGACTGAGCATGGGAATGTCGAAGAAACAGATGTGGGTGAAATCGTTCATACCGAATATTGATGAGCCGATAACGTTGACCACCGCCGGATTGCCGTTGACGCAGAGGTCTTGCGCAAGCTGGTCGTAGGTGCGCTGGAAGAATGTGGCGTAGGTGCTGAACACGGGGCGCATGCCTCCTTTTGCCAAACCCGAAGCCAGAGCCACGGCCTCCTCTTCAGCTATGCCCACGTCTACAAACTGGCGTCCAGCCTCCTTGCGCTCCTTTGGACCGAACCCCACAGCAGTCGGTACTGCCGCAGCTATGCACACCAGCTTTGGGTCGCGCTTTATCTCCTCGCGCAGCCACTGGCCAAGCAAGGCAGGCATGTACTCTCCCGACGATGTTGACTTGGGCTTGCCGGTCTGAATGTCAAACGGCATGCTCCAGTGCCAGCGTTCCTTCTCGGCCACCGCCGGAGCGTAGCCATGGCCTTTCTCCGTGTGTATATGCACCACCACGGGATGGTCTGTGTCTTTCACCTGAAGGAAAGCCTTGGTTAATGCGGCTATGTTGTTGCCCTCCTCTACATACATGTAGTCGAGTCCCATGGCACGGAAGAAGTTCAGCTCGGCCTTGCCTTGCGTTTGGCGCAACAGGGCGAGGTTGCCGTAGAGTCCGCCGTGGTTTTCGGCTATGCTCATCTCGTTGTCGTTCACCACTATTATTATGCCTGTGCCCAGTTCGGCGGCCATGTCCAACCCTTCGAACGCTTCGCCGCCGCTGAGACTGCCGTCACCTATCAGAGCGATGATGTTCTCGTGGGTGCCGCGCAGGTCGCGTGCTTTCTGCAATCCTGTAGCCAGAGCCACGGAAGTGGAGGTGTGGCCGATTTCAAACTGGTCGTACACGGGAGACTCCAACGGGCTGCTGTAGCCGGAAATGTCGTTGATGCGGCTCGTTTCCGTGAACCCGAAGGCTCGTCCGGTGAGCATCTTGTAGGGATAAGACTGGTGGGACACGTCAAAAACCACCTTGTCTTCGGGGAAATTGAACACCCGACACAGGGCTATCGTGGCTTCGGTGACTCCGAGATTGGGGCCAACGTGGCCGCCGTGTGCGCTCACTCTGTTCAGTATGCCGCCGCGTATTTCGCTGGCCAGCACTTCCAATTGCTCGTCGTCGAACTGTTTTGTGTCGTTCGGTTTGCTGATTTTCTCTATATACATATTTATATTATAAAATTGGTTTTTGTTTTACGCTGCAAAATTACTGGCTTATATCGTGACAAACGTTATCTGGATTACTGAAAAAGGTAACACAAATACGTATGTTGTCTTTGCCGTGCAGATATTTATTCGTAACTTTGCCGCCCCACAGTGTGAAGAAAACACGGTGGTAATTCATAGAACCACCATTTTTATATATATACGAATGGACTGTCAAAAGATGGCGAAAAGAACGGCTTTTTTCGGCGTTCTGTTGGCTTCGGCCTTGTCGGTGTCGGCTCAAAGCGGCACAAATTCACCATACAGCCAATATGGACTGGGTGTTCTTTCCGACCAGTCGGCCGGCATGAGCAGAGGAATGGGCGGCATAGGCATAGGACTTCGCTCCAACGATGTTGTGAACACGCTCAATCCGGCTTCCTATTCGGCGGTTGACTCGCTGACAATGATATTTGATGTCGGGCTTTCCGGTCAGATAACAAGTTTCAAGGAGGGCAATGTAAAGAAGAACGCCAACAATGCGGATTTTGAATATGCAACGGCCAAGTTCAGGGCACTGCCTTCTGTGGGTGTCAGCTTCGGACTGTTGCCATACACCAACATAGGCTACAGCTATAACAACACTTCCAAGGTGGGTGGCTCAACCCTCACGGCAACCGAAACATACACCGGTGAGGGCGGAGTGCATCAGGCGTTTCTCGGAGTTGGATGGGAGGTGGTGAAAGGACTTTCCGTAGGTGCCAACGTGGCTTACCTGTGGGGCTCGTATGACCGTAAGGTCAAGTCTTCAATCAGCGACTCGTATGCCAATACCATGACCCGCGCATACAGTGCCAGTATAAGCAACTACAAGCTGGATTTCGGTGTGCAGTGGATGCACGCCGTGGGCAAGAACGATTTGCTTACTGCCGGAGCGGTGTTCGGATTGGGACACAGGCTCAATGTTGACCCACAGGTTGTCTCTACGACTACCAATACGCAGACAAATGTAACGACATCTTCCACGAAAGTTGCCAGCAACGGTTGGGCTATTCCAAACTCATATGGAGTGGGACTTACCTGGCAGCACGGTACGGCTCTTACCGTTGGTGCCGACTATTCATTGCAGACTTGGGGCAGTGTGGACTGCCCGGAAGTGAACAACAGTACGGGCGAATATGTGTTGCGTAGCGGACTGTTGAGCGACAAGCACAAGGTGGCTGTGGGTGCGCAATGGATGCCCAACGGCAACAGCCGCAACTTCTTCAACAGAGTGCAATACCGTATAGGTGCCACATACAGCACACCGTATATAAAGGTGAACGGCAATAACGGGCCGAAAGAGTATGGAGTGACAGCCGGATTCGGTATTCCCGTGGCCAACGGATGGAACAGCCGCTCCATGTTGAACATTAGTGCACAGTGGACACACGCCTCGGCTACAGGACTCATAACGGAAAATACGTTCCGCATAAACATCGGTCTGACGTTCAACGAACGGTGGTTTATGAAATGGAAAGTGGAATAAAAGCGAGAATTTTGGACGACCCGGCTTTTGAAACACCGTTGCGCGGCAGACACGGAAGCACCGTTGCCGCCATTCTCTTGGGCGTTGTGGCAATATTGTTCTCATGCACAGAGAGCAAAGAGCACACTGCGCCGGCCATACACGACCGTGATTCCGTATCGGTGATGACCAGTTACGGAGTGAATACGCTCATCTCCGACTCGGGGGTGATAAAGTATAAAATTGTTACGGAGCGTTGGGATGTCAACCAGATACGTGTTCCGTCGCGTTGGACGTTTGAGAAAGGCATATTCATGGAACAGTTTGACGAGAAGTTCCACGTACAAGCCTACATACAAGCCGACACAGCGTGGTATTATGACACCAAGAAACTGTGGGAACTGAGGGGACGTGTACGTATCAAAAACGTCAACGGGATGGTGTTTTCCGGCGAGGAACTGTTTTGGGACGGTATGCTCCACGAACTGTATTCCAACAAGTTCTCACGTCTCGTAACCCCGGAACGCACCCTGCAAGGCACTTATTTCCGCAGCGATGAGCGCATGACACACTACACAGTGAGCAACTCCGCTGGCTCATTCGTCAAGTCTGATATGGACAACAGTCAACCGGCACAGGCTCAAACCGGTACTCCGGCCGACACGGCAGCTGTTGTTCCCGAACCAAGAACCAAGGCCACGCCTCACGCTACGCCGATTGCCACTACAAAACCATGACACAACTTATAATAGGACTATTGGTAACGATGGCCTTTTCGGCCTTCTTTTCGGGCATGGAAATGGCTTTCGTGTCTGGCAACCGTATGCTGGCTGAGATGGAACGGGACAAGAACGGGCTTTCGCAGCGCGCCATAGCGTTCTTCTACCGCAACTCCAACAACTTCGTAAGCACGATGCTTGTGGGCAACAACATTGTGCTCGTAATCTACGGAATACTGTTTGCCCACATATTCGATGCCACTCTGTTTCACTCTCTCCACGACGGGCAGCGCGTAATGGCCGACACAATACTCTCCACACTGGTGGTTTTGTTCACGGGAGAGTTTCTGCCGAAGTCGATATTCAAGAGCAATCCGAACGGCATGCTTACCTTTTTTGCAGTGCCAGCTTTCATCTGCTATGTGATACTCTATCCCATTTCACGGTTCGCGACAATGCTTTCGCGCGTGCTGCTGCGCCTGTTCGGAGTCAGAATGAAGAAAGACGAGGAGTCAAATGGGTTTTCCAAGGTTGACCTTGACTATCTCGTGCAGAGCAGTATCAACAACGCCAAGGATGAAAGGGAGATAGACGAAGAGGTGAAGATATTCCACAACGCACTCGACTTCTCCACAACCAAGGTGCGCGACTGTATGGTTCCGCGTACGGAAATAGAGGCCGTAGACATAGACGAATGTACGTTGGACGACCTTAAGGCGAAATTCATTGAGAGCGGATTCTCCAAAATCATAGTGTATAAGGACGATATTGACCATATAGTGGGCTACATACACTCGTCGGAAATGTTCAAAAATCCTGAGGACTGGAAGGCCGGCATCAGGTCAATACCCTATGTGCCGGAAACAATGGCTGCAAGTAAGCTCATGCACACGTTGTTGCAGCAGAAAAAGTCGCTCGGCGTTGTTGTTGACGAGTTTGGCGGCACCAGCGGACTCGTGTCTTTGGAGGATATTGTAGAGGAAATTTTCGGTGACATCGAGGATGAACACGACAGCAACACCTATGTAGCACGTCGCACGGACGACGGGGAATACATCCTTTCCGCACGACTTGAGATTGAAAAGGTAAACGAGAAGTTCTCGCTCCAGTTGCCAGAGAGCGACGAGTATATGACCGTTGGCGGACTCATCCTGCACAAGTTCCAAAGTTTCCCCAAGCTGAACGAGGTGGTAAAGGTGGGTAAATACGAGTTTAAAGTCATAAAGAGAACGATGACAAAGATAGAGTTGGTGAAGCTAAAAGTCTGTAGATAGGCTTTTTTTTCACTGATTAAGCCGATGTTTCCGGTAAATTTATTAATTTTGTCCGCTAAAGTTACGGAGGCAAATCCGTGCGTACATGATATAGAAAGGAAATAAAACAAAAACAAAAATAAAGCAAAGTAATGGCAGCATTAGGATCAATCAGGAAGAGAGGGGTAATACTGATAGGTGTTATCGGTTTCGCTCTCTTCGCATTTATCGCCGAGGAGCTGTTCCGTTCTTGTGAAGCTACAAGTAACGAAAAGCGTCAGCAGGTAGGCGAAGTGTTAGGCAAGAAAATATCAGTGCAGGAGTTTCAGGCTCTCGTTGATGAGTATCAGGAAGTAATCAAGATGACTCAGGGACGTGACAACCTGTCTGACGATGAGCTGAACCAGGTGAAAGACATGGTATGGGAAACGTATGTCAACAATGTTCTGGTGGAAAACGAGGCAAAGAAGCTCGGTCTTACTGTCACAGACACCGAACTTCAGAACATTCTGAAAGCCGGTACAAGTCCGATTCTTGCGCAGACACCGTTCGTAAACCAGCAGACAGGACGCTTTGACGCATCCATTCTCACCAAGTTCCTTGACGACTACAAGAAGATGAACGCTGCCCAGAACCCGCAGATGGCCGAGCAGTACAAGAAGATATACGACTACTGGAAGTTCATTGAGAAGTCTTTGCGTCAGCAGACACTGTCGATGAAGTATCAGAACCTGCTTTCGCACAGTCTGTTGTCCAATCCCGTGTCTGCAAAGATGGCATTTGAGGACAGGAACACAGAGAGCGACATTCAGCTTGCGTCTATTGCCTACTCGACAATCAACGACAACAAGGTGGAAGTGAGCGAGAGCGACCTCAAGAAAAAGTACGAAGAGGACAAGGAAATGTTCAAGCAGTATGTGGAAAGCCGCGACATAAAGTACGTTGATTTCCAGGTTTTGCCTTCAGACGCTGACCGCAAGGCTCTGCAAAAGACTATGACAGAGGCTTCGGCCGACCTGAGCAACGGCGGTGACCCTGCTAATGTGATGCGCAAGGCGCAGTCGCAACTGACCTATACTGGTCTTCCTGTGACCCGCAAAGCATTCCCTACGGACATTGCAGCAAAGATTGACTCCATGGCAGTTGGCCAGACAACATCTGTGTTTGAGACCGTTACCGATAATACTCTCAATGTCGTGAAGCTGATATCCAAGGCTCAGATGCCCGACTCTATCGAGTATCGCCAGATACAGGTGGGTGGAGAAACCGTTGATGCAGCCCGCAAGACAGCCGACAGCATCTATACTGCCCTTAACGGTGGCGCAGACTTTGAGGCACTGGCCAAGAAGTATGGACAGGAAGGAACAAAGCAGTGGCTCACTTCGGCTATGTATGAGCGTACACAGACTGTTGACGCTGATACAAAGGCTTACTTGGAAGCTCTGAACACCCTCGGTGCAGGCGAAACAAAGAACATCCAGTTCACTCAGGGCAACATCATCTTGCAGGTAGTCAGCCGCAAGGCCATGACAGACAAGTATGTCGCTGCTGTCGTGAAGCACACTATTGATTTCTCTAAAGGCACATATTCCGCTGCATACAACAAGTTCAGCCAGTTTGTAAGTGAGAACCAGAGCATTGAGGCAATGGAAAAGAACGCTGGCAAATATGGCTTCAAGGTACAGGAGCGCAAGGATGTGTTCAATTCGGAGCACAATGTGGTAGGCATACGTAGCACACGCGATGCTATGAAGTGGATATTCGACGCAAAGGCCGGTGACATCTCACCGCTCTATGAGTGCGGAAACAACGACCATCTGCTTGTGTTGGCCATGACAAAAATACATCCTGCCGGCTACCGAGACCTTGACGATGTAAAGGATGTTGTGAAGGCAGAAGTGATAAAGGACAAGAAGTTCGATATGCTCAAGTCTAAGTTGGCCGGTGCCAACAGCATTGCCGCAGCTAAGGGCAAGGGAGCACAGGTGGCAGATGTTAAGCAGATTACCTTCAGCGCACCTGCTTTCATCCAGGCTACGGGTACAAGCGAGCCGGCACTTAGCGGTGCTGTGGCTGCAACCCAGAAGGGCAAGTTCTGCCAGCGTGTGATAAAGGGCAACGGTGGAGCGTTTATGTTCCAGGTAGTGGCCAAGAACACAAAGCAGGGCACCAAGTTTGATGACAAAACAATGGAGATGCAGTTGTCGCAGCAGGCTCTTCAGGCTGCCAGCCGCTTCATGAACGAGCTTTATCTGAAAGCAAACGTTGTTGACAACCGCTATCTGTTCTTCTAAAGCTTAGGGGCTGTTCTTTCGGGAACGGCTGTCCATGAGGCAAAAGAACATGGGAGAATATGGAAAAGGGGCTGTGCCGCATCTGGCGCAGCCCCTTTCCCATATTCTGTTTACAACGATGCCCTTAGTCGGTTGCAAACGTAGGAGGCGTTGTGCGATGTTGTAAGATGTTGCGCTTGTGTGTTCACAAATATTAGGTACGGCGGCGGATGCCGAACCGATATATTTCCGTAAATTTGCACTGCGGCAGTGGTTGCCGCAAGCATGAGGCGTTGCCGTTGTTGCATAAGGCAAAAGAATACTGATGAAAAGACTTTTATGGATAATATTGGCCGTTGCGGTTTTAGCCGCTTGCGGACAGTCGGATGAAGAGCGCAAACGACTGTCGCGTGCGGAGCGCATACGGTTGCAAAAGGAAGACTCGGCGGCCTTTAAGGTGGCTGTGCTGCCCACTCTCGACTGTCTTCCGCTGTATGTGGCGCACCATCACGGGCTGTTTGGAACGTTGGGTGCCGACGTGCGGTTACGGAGATTTACTGCACAGATGGATTGCGACACCGCTCTTGTCGGCGGAAGCGTTGAAGCAGGAGTCACTGACGTGGTGCGGGCACAACGGCTCATTGGACAAGGCGTTCCCCTGGCATATATCTCTTCTACCGATGCCTACTGGTTGCTCGTGGCCAACAGGAACTCGCGTATAAGGGAGCTGAAGCAGTTGTATGATAAGATGCTGGCCATGACGCGCTATTCGGCAACTGATTTGCTGGCTGATTATGCCGTGGACAGTGCTAAAGTAAAGGAGAGTAGGGTGTTCCGTGTACAGATTAATGATGTTACGGTGCGCCTTGATATGCTTCGCAACAACGAGATGGATGCAATGCTGTTGACAGAGCCGCAAGCTACTGCCGCATTGCTTATGAAGAACAACGCCATAATGGATTCGCGACGGTTGGACTTCAGACCGGGAGCGATAGTGGCGAGGAGCGACAGACTGGGAGACAAAAACCGGAAGAAGCAGCTTGAAGCCTTCAAACGGGCTTATGACATGGCTTGCGATTCGATAAACAAGTACGGTGTCGGCCACTATCGCCAATTGGTGAGTGACTTTTGTGGAGTGAATGCCGCCGTGGCAGATACTATCGGCAACAAGATAAGATTTTCTCATGTGGTTTCTCCACGCAAGGCAGACATAGAGAAGGCAGACAAGTGGCTTAAAACCAGGAAAACGCAGACGAATGAACATCAATGAGGATTTGCGCAGTGTTGAAAACGCCCTGCGGCGGCATGAACTGAACCGTGCCATGGATGCCATGGAGACGTTCGGGTGCAAGTATCCCGAGCGCGGTATTGCCGAGAGGCTCAGTCCGTTGCGAAACGACTACGAGCTTATGGCCGGCTATTGGCGGCGCGGCATGAGGGACGACCACATGGACAGTGTCTATAACAACCTGTTGCGCCGGATGTATTGCCTGTCGGCCGATGTGTCGCTGGCCCATGCCCTGTCGCAAGATACTTTTGCCCGTGCTGTGTATAGTAGGTCGCACAGAACCATTGATGCAGACTCTCTGGCAGAGACATTGCAAAGCCGACTGGAAGGCTTCGTTTCCGATGCGGCAATGCTCGGTCTGGAACCGGAACATACCCGCAAGGGAAAACTGACTGAGCTTTATGCACGCCACCAGAAGTATGCCGCCGATGTCTTTGACTATATCTGGACCTCCGGCCAGTGGACAGACAGTCTGCGCCAGGCCGTAACCAGCGCAATCCTTTCGCCCACAGTGGACACTACCGACCAGCAGTTGCTCGTGTCGGCCGTGACACTTGGCTCACTCAACACGTTTGACATCAATAAAATCCGGCTGCTTGCCGATGCCTATTGCAGTAGCACAGACACCGCAGTACGCCAGCGCGCCCTTGTCGGCTTTGTGCTTGCCGTAGGCCATGACGGTTGCGGACTGTTTCCTGAAGTGGGCGATTTGGTGAAAACCTTACTGCTCGACCCACAGTCGCAAGCCGATTTGCGAGGTTTGCAGATACAACTTCTTTATTGCGTTAACGCCGAGCACGATACGCAGACCATACAGCGTGACATTATGCCCGGCCTATTGCGCCACAACAACCTGCACATCACGCCGCACGGACTTGAGGAAAAGGAGGAAGACTCACTGCGCGACATACTTGATCCGGAGGCTTCAGAGAAGGAAATGGAGGAGGTGGAGCAGAGCTTTCGCCGTATGGCCGATATGCAGAAAGCCGGCGCAGACATCTATTTCGGTGGCTTTTCGCAGATGAAAAGGTTTCCTTTTTTCAGTCAAATGTCCAACTGGTTTGCCCCGTTTTATTGGGAACATCCCGACGTGAACAGCGTTTGCAGCGGAACAAGCTATGGCGACTTCATGCACAAGATGCTCGACACCGTGCCTTTCTGCGACAGCGACAAATATTCGTTCGTGTTTGCTTTCCACATGGTAGCCGACAGGATGCCGGCCAATGTGCGTGAAATGTTGGGGGCAGGTAGCTTTGCCGGGGCGGAAACCGTAGCCACAGACCAAGACAGTCCTGCATACATACGCCGCAGATACCTGCAAGACCTCTACCGTTTTTTCCGTTTGTTTCCCTCAAGGAGTTTCTTTTTCAATCCTTTCGACCGCATTGCCACCGACAAACCGAGCTATGTGTTCTTCGCAAACCGGCTGTTCAGCAATACCGAACTGGGTCGCGGCTTCACCGAAATGGCCGCTGTCATGGTCAAGCGTGGGCTGTATGAGGAAGCCTCTGCGGTGCTTGCCAACTGCGGCGACGGTTTCAAAGACTACAGGTACTATATGCTTTGCGGCAATCTCTTGCTGCGTGGCAAGGCTTGTGCGGCGGAACCATCGGCAAAGACGTGTTTTGCCAAGGCGTTGGAACTACGTCCCGACGACGTGAAGGCACAGGCCGGATATGCTCGCGCCCTGTTTTACGAAGGATCATACACCGAGGCAGCCGATGTCTATTCCCGACTTGTGGAGACCGTTCCCGGCAACAGAACCTATAGTCTTGGCTATTGCGCATGCTTGACCAATGCGGAACAGTATGACGAAGCCTTGGCCTTGCTCTACAAACTCGACTATGAGCACCACGGCGACGGTGACATTAGCCGAGTTATGGCACGTGCCTTGATGGGCAAAGGCAACTGCCAGCAGGCGTTGACCATATACGAGAACCTTGCCAAACAGGACGGTTATGGGGGCGAAGACCTCGTTAACCACGGCTATTGCCAGTGGTTTTTGGGCAACATTCAGGCTGCCGCCGACCTTTTCTCACAGTATCTGAAATTGCGCCATGCGCAGTTGAACATGACCGAAGAGGCAGAATACAGTCTAAAGGAAATAATTGAACCGGAACGAAACTTTATTTTGAAGCACGGAATAGGCTCCACGGAAATCTATCTCATGGTAGACGAGATATGCACCACGACTTTGCGGTAGAGGTAAATCCATGCAAGAGGCAGACCGACACCCACAATGGTGTATAAAACCCAGAAGCCGTCGGTCTGCTCGTTTACGTGTACCACCAAGTGACTGCCCACTTGCATGTAGTCCAAGCCATACGCCCAAATCTTCACAAGGCTGACAACCTTGAAGGAAAGTATGTGGAACACCAGGATGCACAGCGTATTGTTGCCGCAATACACAAGGAAACGCCTCACGATACCACCCCTTTTGTCAATCCACATACCTATATTATACGTCATAAGCGTGCCGCAAATGGCAGGGATGGGCAACTTCAGGAAGCCTTCCAGACTTGTGCGCCACTCCATGCAGCTGCTTGCATAGATTGAAAACAACAGTGTGACGGCAAAGAGCAATGCCGTTTTCCACCAAGTGGCCTTGTAAGCGTCTTTGTAGCGGCTGAACAGGAAACCACACCCAAAGAAAAACGTTCCCATAATATCGCGGTAGCCGCCCTGCACAAGGGTGGTTATGCGCAGCCCCTCACCTGTTTGCCACGCGGCAAGCAGCAGTGTAGCTGCGCAGACGAGCGTTGCCACTATATTAGTGTTTGCATTTTTGCCGAACCGTGCAGCTATGTAGGTGAACAGTTTGAACAAAACAAGATACAGGATGGAAGCAACGAGCAGCGCCCGGAAAAACCAAAATGCCCCGGCAAGAAACTCATCGTAGCTGCCCATGCTCGCCAAGATGTTCCAAAGGCGTTGCTGCATGGTGTGCCACGAGTAGGGATGGGTAACTCCTCCGGCCGAGTTGCCGTACTGTTCGTTGAGTATTCCCACCTTGAAAAACAGGTTGTGCAGGAGAAGGAACATCACAGACCACTTGACAAAGGGCAGGTATAGTCCCTTTATGCGCCGCTTCACAAACGTAGCTTCATCGCTCAGGTATTTTGTGGAGAAGAAAAAGCCGGCGAAAAAGAAGAACAGAGGCATGTGAAACTCGTAGATGAACGAGCACAACCGCCCCGGACAACTGGCGTGCCCCATAACCATCAGTATTATGGCAATGCCTTTGCTTATCGAAACTGCCGTGTTGCGCTGCATGGGAATGTGTTGTTTACAGGAACGGAGCGAGCAGATGGGCAAACCATCCCACAAACTTCTTCCATGGAGTGCGTGTCTTGTTCCAAGTTTCCTGTGTCAGATACACACTCTGGAGCTTGTCCCTGTCGAACATGTCGTCCAGGTGTTTGGTGGTGGGCTTGTCTATTATGACTGCGTTCTCTTCGTAGTCGAAGCGCAGACTGCGTGAGTTCAGGTTGGTACTGCCCACGGTGCAGTATCTGCCGTCAACCATTATCACCTTTGAGTGGTGAAATCCCGGTTGGTAGAGCCACACGTGCGCTCCCTTTTTCATCAGTTTGTGAACATTATAGAACACGCAGTCGGGCGTGAGCGGAATGTCGCTGTGAGCCGACACCATTATCTCCACCTTCACACCGCGCTTCACAGCATTCTTGAGTGCCTTTTTCAGCTTGTGGCTGAGCGTCAGGTAGGGGTTTATCAGCTTGATGGAGTCCTTTGCGCTGTTGATTGCCTCAAGATAGAACGTGCGCATTATGGCGTTGGTCTTGCGCGGTTCACGGTTTATTATACCCACCATTTTGTGTCCGGCCGTGGAGTCGGTGTCCGGTTTCAGTCCGGTTATCTCCACAGGGCAGTATGCTCTGAAGTATTCCGGCTTCCAGATGTCCTCGCCGGTCACCTTCTCCCATATCCGGGAGAATATCATTTGCAGCTGATTTACTGCTCCACCCTCTATGCGGCAGTGCATGTCGCGCCACGTGCCCACCTGCTTTGTACCTTTTATATAATAGTCGGCCACGTTCATGCCGCCGGTATAGGCCATGTTTCCGTCTATGATGACAATCTTGCGGTGGTCTCTTGTGAACACATGGTTTACCCACGGGAAGCGTATCGGGTCGAACTCGTAAATCTGAATGCCACGCTTGCGCAACTCCTTCAGATGCTTTTTGCGCAGCGGGCGGTTGTTTGAACTGTTGCCGAAACCGTCGAAAAGAGCCCTTACCTCCACGCCTTCCTCCGCTTTCTGATACAGGAGCTTGAATAGTTCAGAGGCTATGGAGTCTGCCCGGAAGTTGAAATACTCCAGATGGATGCTGCTTTTGGCCTGTCGGATAGCCTCAAACATATCGTCAAACTTCTCCTGTCCGCTCATAAGCAGGGTTACGCTGTTGTCGTCGGTGAACGTCACGCCCTCCTTTTCCAGCACCTCCACTATGGCAGAATCGCTCGTCTGCGCCTTGGTGCCGACCATACCGGCCAGCACAGCAATGATTAACGCGAAAAATCTCATCGTGGCGTTAAATCATGCACGAATAATGGTCGACAATACCGAGCAGACGACCCTCGTCGTTGACTACAAGGACAGAGTGTATCTTGTACTTGTTCATTATCTGCTGAATCTCGGTTATCTTCATCTGCGGACCTACTGTTTTCGGACTGGTAGTCATTATGTCGGAAACGGTGCGGTCGAAGAACTTGGCCTGCCACTTCTCCATTGCCCGGCGTATGTCGCCGTCTGTTATGAGTCCCACCACCTTGCCGTCACGCTCTGCCACGCCCATGCCGAGCTTGCCTTTGCTCACCAGTATTACTGCTTCGCCGAGGTGCATCTCCGGGGAAATGACCGGCATGTTCTCTGTGTGCATCACGTCTTGTGCCGTTGTGAGCAGCCGCTTGCCCAACTCTCCGCCCGGATGGAACTGTGCGAAGTCCCTTGGTTGGAAGTTTCTCACCTGCATCAAGGCCACAGCCATTGCGTCGCCCATGGCCAGTGTTGCCGTAGTGCTGCTTGTCGGCGCAAGGTTCAGCGGACAAGCCTCCTTCTTCACGCTTACATTCAGGTGGCAAGTGGAGTATTTGGCCAGCAACGACTTCGGGTTGCCGCTCATGCCAATGATGGGCACTTCCATGTGGAGCAGCATTGGAATGAAGCGGAGCAGCTCGTCGGTTTGCCCTGAGTTGGATATTGCGAGGCACACGTCGTCCTTGGTCATCACTCCGAGGTCGCCGTGATACACGTCCAGCGGATTTATGAAGAACGAGGGCGTGCCTGTGCTCGACAGCGTTGCCGCTATCTTTGCCCCGATGTGTCCGCTCTTGCCCACTCCGGTCACTATCACCTTGCCGTGGCAGTGATAAATTATGTCCACGGCCTTGTCGAAATTGTCGTCTATCTGTGGAATCAAGTCAAGCAAAGCCTGTGCTTCGTCCTTGATACACCCTATTGCATAGTCCCTGACTGTCATAGTAGTTTGTCTTTAGTCTTCGGATATGAGCTTTGCTACAAGCCCTTCCAGTTTGTCCAGCTCCAGCATGTTGGCAGCATCGCTAAGTCCGAGGTCGGGTTGGGGATGTACTTCAAAGAACCACCCCGTGGCTCCGAAAGCTTTGGCGGCCACGGCCATCTGCGGAACGAAACGTCTGTCGCCTCCTGTCTTGCCGTCTGCACCGCCGGGACACTGCACGCTGTGGGTGCAGTCCATAATCACCGTGGGCACAATCTCCAGCATGTCGGGTATGTTGCGGAAGTCCACAACGAGGTTGTTGTAGCCGAACATATTGCCTCTCTCGGTCAGCCATACGTCCTTGGCTCCTGCGTCCTTGGCCTTTTCCACCGGGTAGCGCATGTCCTTGCCGCTCAGAAACTGTGCCTTCTTGACGTTCACCGTCTTTCCTGTCTTGGCGGCGGCCACAAGCAAGTCGGTCTGTCGGCACAGGAATGCCGGTATCTGTAGCACGTCGACCACCTCTCCTGCCGGTTTGGCCTGCCAACTCTCGTGTATGTCGGTGAGCAGTTTCAGACCGTACTTGGCCTTTACATCGGCCAGCATCTGCAATCCCTTGTCTATTCCGGGTCCTCTGAACGACAATATTGAGGTGCGGTTGGCCTTGTCAAACGAGGCTTTGAATATTATGTCCGTGCCCAGTTTCGTGTTTATCCGTACCAATTCCTTGGCTACGGTGTCGAGAAGTTCGGCCGATTCAATGACACAAGGGCCGGCGATTATCGTTTTTATCATGTATGGCAGTGCTGTTTATGTTATTGCAAAGGTATTAAAAAAAGCGGTAAGGCCGATGTTTTTGGTTGATTAAAGAAACGTTGCCGCACAGCAATCCAGTGGTCTACGGTGCAAACCTTGTCGCTTTTCAGATGAGCATCACTATGCTTCCTGCCGTTATGAGCACCGCTCCTGCCACCACTTTGGCACTTACCGGCTCTTTGAGCAGCAGAAACGACAGGCAGATGGTGATTACCACGCTCAGTTTGTCTATGGGTGCCACGCGCGAAACGTTGCCTGTCTGCAATGCCTTGAAGTAGAAAAGCCACGAAAGTCCTGTGGCCGCTCCCGAAAGCAGCAGAAACAGCCATGTGTGGCTGCCAATGTTCTTTATCTCGCCTGTGCGTCCGGCGGCGAAAACGATGCCCCATGTGATGGCCATGATTACTGCCGTGCGTATGGCCGTGGCGAGGTTTGAGTCTATGTCTTTCACTCCAATCTTGGCGAAGATTGCCGTCAGTGCGGCAAAGAAGGCTGAAAGCAATGCGTAGTACTTCCACATGACGTGCGGCTTTTGGGGGCGTATTTGAAAGGGCAACGGCAGACTGTGCATCCACCATTGCCCCGTCTTTCTATGGGAAAAAGAGTGCCTTGCAGCGTCAAAAGCCTAAGCCGGCCAGACGCTTCTTGGCTTCCTCAAACTCGGAAACCATGCGCACCATTATGTCGCTTACGGGTCTTATCTCCTTTATGGCCGATGCTATCTGGCCTATTTCCAGTTCTCCGTTGTCGGTGTCACCCTCAAATATTCCACGCTTCGACGCAGCTTTGCCGAGCAACTGGCGCAGTTCGTCGGCAGTGGCTCCACGGTCTTCTGCCTCAACGACTTTGTTGAACAACTCGTTCTTTACAAGTCGTGTGGGGGCAATCTTCTTCAGACAAAGCATCGTGTCGCCCTCTGCGAGCGCAATGCACCGCTTCTTGAAAGCCTCGTCGGCCGAACTCTCCTCCGAAAGGGCAAAGAGTGTTCCGGCCTGTATTCCCTCTGCTCCGAGACACATTGCTGCCAGCATGGCCTCACCGCTTGCTATTCCGCCCGCAGCGACGAGGGGCAGCGATGTGGCGCGCCTCACCTGCGGTATGAGAGTCATTGTCGTGGTCTCCTCACGGCCGTTGTGGCCGCCGGCCTCAAATCCTTCTGCCACTATTGCGTCCACTCCTGCCTCTTCGCATTTGGCCGCAAACTTGCTGCTCGACACCACGTGTGCCACCTTTATGCCGGCCTCTTGCAGCTTGGAAGTGTACTTCTTCGGACTGCCAGCCGAGGTGAACACCACTGGCACTTTCTCGCTTATGAGAATGTCGATGATGCGGTCAATCTCCGGATACATGAGCGGTACGTTCACTCCCCACGGCTTCAGCGTGGCCTCTTTCATCTTCTTGATGTGCTCAACCAGTGTGTCGGGGTGCATAGAGCCGGCACCGAGCAGTCCAAGACCGCCGGCGTTGCTCACGGCTGAGGCCAGTCGCCAGCCGCTGCACCACACCATTCCGCCCTGTATAATGGGATATTGAATGCCGAAAAGTTCACAAATTCTGTTCATAATCTTATTTTCTTTTGTTTGTCAATGTTGGTTTTGTCGTCCGGTCTTTTTACGCTATTATGAGCGACAGCAGCGGAATGCTCACCACAGACAGCACCGTTGAAAGGAATGTTCCCTGGGTCATCACCGTGGTGTCCTTGTTGTATTTCATGCAGAACATCGTGCCAAACGAGGCCACAGGCATTCCTATGAGCACAGCGTTGATGGCGTCAATCTGGGTGTCCACGCCAAAGAGGCGGAACAGATAGAACAGTCCCACGGGCAGCAGAAGCAGCCGGAAGAGACACATCACGTATATTCCGGCGTTGCCGGCCATCAGCCTCACGGGCATTCCGCCTATGCTGGAGCCTATCACCAGCAGCGCGGCTGGCACGGTCATGTTGCCCAGCAGCGTGAACGGCTGCGCAATGAACTCCGGTGCGCGCCAGCCAAACGCCACTATCACGATGGAAATGTAGGTGGCTATCATGGCTGGAGACAGGAGCAGTTTGGGGTTGAACTTGCCTGCCTTGTCGCCCGTGACGAACATTACGCCCCACACAAAGATGGTCAATGTGTTGGGAGCGTTGAGTATGCAGGCGTAGAACACCGCGCTGTGGCCGAATATGGAGGCCACTATCGGATAGCCTATGAACCCCACGTTGGCAAAGGTGAGCATGAAACTGTACATTCCCCGGTCTGCCTCCTTCACAGGCATGAACCTCGGCAACACGTAGGCCAGCGCGATAAGCACCGCATAGGTGGCCATGCCCACGCCCAACAAGGGCAGTATGTGGCTGCGGTCGGGCATTACGTCGCCCATGGTAGAGGCAATCACGAGGCACGGAGCGGTCACCTGTATCACGAAATTAGACAGTTTGCGGTCGAAATCCTGTCCCATCAGGCCGCATTTGCGGGACACGTAGCCCGCGATAACCAGCAAAAACAAGGCGATCATCTGTATCGCCACTGTTTGAATGTCCATTGCTTTACAAATGTTTTTGTGTTGCAAAGATACTGTTTTTCCACGTAAAAAGCGGCGGAATACAAACTGGAAGTGTTACTTTTGTGGCTCAACAACCTAATTAAGAAGAACAATATTAAAAAGAACAATGAAAAGGACAATTCTCTTCGCTTGCAATGCGCTGTTTGCCGCAGCATTGCTTTCAACCGCCGGTTGCAAAAGCGCAGGAAAGGCTGGCTTGAGCGGAAACACGGGTGCAACAGAGGATACGCTCGTTACCGCTCCAGCCTACACATACTCCACAAAGCAGGATTCTACCATAGAGTGTTCCTGTGAGGTGGACTATCCCCGCCAGTCTGACAGTCTGGCCGTGGGCGTGAAAAAGTTCATCGCTGAAACGCTCTCCGCCCTTTACTTGCCACACAATGACGAAGCGGCCAAGCCCGGAGACTACCCTCTGTACGAGGGCGACCTGCAGCGGTGCGACGGCCTTGTGAAGCACTATGCCGAAGGCACGAAGCGTTACTTTGCCTCGCAGCAGAAGGAAATGATGAAGGAAGTGCTCGAAAAAGGCTGGATTCCACGCTTTCAGAGCGACTTGAAGATAAGGAAACAGGGCGAGACCTCCACCTATGTTACCTACAGCGTAGCCCAAAGCGTGTATCTCGGAGGTGCCCACGGGTCGTACCGCTACACGGAGTCGACCATAAGCAAGCGCACTTGCCGCCCGTTGGCGCAGACCGTAGACACCACCAAGGTGATGCAGATGCAGGAGTTGCTGCGCAAGGGCATCATAAGTTATCTGAAGAAAAGCGGTGTGGAAAATGCCGAGACCAAGTACAAGGACCAGCTGTTTCTTCCCGACGACGGCCATTTCCCCCTGCCCGAAACCACTCCGAACCTGACCGTGAACGGTGTGTCGTTCTTCTACCAGCAATACGAAATAGCCAGTTACGCCGTGGGAATAGTCTCTTTCACCGTTCCCTACGCCGACATAGAGCAGTATCTCTGCAAGGAAGCCAAACAGCTTGTTGACGGGGAATAAGTAGGTGTTCAGACTGTATAGGCAACTGTAAAAGCGGACTTTTGTACGGTGTTTTTGAACAAAAAGACAAGGTTCAGCAGCCCTGCATCGCTTAACTTTGCACGAAACCTATACAGAACAGACACCAATGACTAAGAAAAGAAACACCATCGCCTTGCTGTTGTTTGCCGCAGCAATGGCTGTGCAGGCCAAGGTGGAGCTGACCCGGCTCACCGTGGAAGGACGCACAACGCCTCTGGGCATCGACGTGGCACAGCCGCGGCTTGGCTGGCAGATAGCCACAGACAAGCGAAACGTAAGGCAACGCTCCTATCGGTTGATAGTGGCGTCAACGGCCGAAAAGGCCAAGGCTCTCGACGGCGACGTGTGGAGCAGCGGGCGCATTGCGTCCGACCAGTCTCAGTGGATAGAACTGCCGGCTGGGCTTATGCGCCCCAACCGGGAGTACTTCTGGCGGGTGCAGGTGGAGACAAACCGCGGCACGGCCGAGTGGAGCGACACCGGCAAGTGGTCCACAGGTCTGCTTTCGCCAGTTCAATGGCAGGGCATGTGGATTGGCGTTGACTCGCTCATGCCCTGGGACTCCGATGCACGCAACAGCCGTTTGGCTGCCCGCTACCTGCGCAAGGAGTTTGCAACCCACGGCAAGGTGGTGCGCGCCACGGCACACATCTGTGGCCTTGGCACCTACACATTGTACATCAACGGCTGCAAGGTGGGCAACGACGAGCTTACTCCCCTGGCCACAGACTTCACCAAGTCGGTGGTCTACAACACCTACGATGTGACCTCCATGCTCTCCGGCCGCAACGCCATTGGCGTAAGGCTCAACGCCGGACGCTACTATGCTTTCCGGCAATACAAGGGCAAGGCTCCCATGCGCAACTTCGGTCAGCCGCGGCTTATGGCCAACCTCATAATAGAGTATGCTGACGGCACAAGTGAAACCGTTGCAAGCGACACCTCGTGGCGGCTGTGCGCCGACGGCCCTGTGCGCAAGGCCAACTACTACGACGGCGAGACCTACGACGCCACAAAGGAACTCGGCCCCTGGACCCAGCCCGGCTACGATGACTCGGCATGGATGCCGGCAAGGCAGATGGACGAGCCGGGCGGACGGCTTGTGGGCAACATTGCGCCGTCAATCCACGTGTACGCCACCGACCGTCCGACTATAGTGGCTCAAGACGGCAAACGCACCCTGCTCGACTTCAGAACTAACGGAGCCGGACGCTTGCGCATAAACCTTAGTGGACTCCGGGGCGACACGGTGGTGGTGCGCTACGCCGAAACACTCACTGGCAAAGGGTCGCTGTACACCAAGAACCTGCGATCGGCACAATGCCGCGACACCATAGTTCTCAGCGGCAAACCCATGCTTTGGAGCAACGACAACACCTATCAGGGCTTCCGCTACGCCGAGGTGACGGGCGCAGCCATAAGCCAGGGCGACGTCGTGCGCGAACTGCTGGCCGACAGGATGGCCGACTGCGACACCGGCTTCAGCATCGTCGGCACCGACACAGCCAGGTCAAACATCATAAACCAGCTCGTGGCCAACGCCCAGCGCGGCATCAGGAGCAACTACAAGGGCTTCCCACTCGACTGTCCGCAGCGCGACGAGCGAATGCCGTGGCTCGGCGACCGCACCACGGGATGTCTTGGCGAGAGCTATCTCATGGACAACCGTGCGCTCTACGCCAAGTGGGACGCCGACATCTGCCAAGGCCAGCGGGACAACGGCGACATCTCCGACGTGTCGCCAAACTATTGGCAGTTGTACCACGGCAGCCTGACGTGGGGTGGTGCGTTGCCTTTCTCCGCCGATATGCTCTGCCGCCAATACGGCGACCTGCGGCCAATGACCGACAGCTACGTCCACATCAAGCGTTTCCTCGCCTATGTGAAGGACAAGTTCGGACAGGACGGCATCATCACCAAAGACCAGTACGGCGACTGGTGCGTGCCGCCGGAGACGCCCACGCTGATACACAGCAAAGACCCTCAGCGCACCACTGACGGCCAACTCATAGCCACCGCCTACTACTTTTACCTCTGTCGTCTCATGCAACGCTACGCCACACTTGGCGGCGACTCCTTGGACGCTGACTGGTTCGCCCGTGAGGCCGAGCACACCAAGCCTGCGTTCAACAGGAAGTTCCTGCACGGCGGCACCTATTCCAACGGCACGGTCACGGCCAACGTCATCCCGTTGGCCATGGGCTTGGTGCCGGGCGACGTGAAAGCCCAGGTGGAGGACAGCCTCGTGGCGAAGATAGTGGCCAACGGAACCCATCTGTCCACCGGCGTGGTGGGCGTACAGTGGCTCATGCGCTATCTTTCAGACATGGGGCGCGGCGACCTTGCCTACACCATTGCCACCAACGACACCTATCCCAGTTGGGGCTACATGATAAAGCACGGGGCCACAACCATCTGGGAACTGTGGAACGGCGACACGGCCAATCCCTCCATGAACAGCGGCAATCACGTCATGCTGCTCGGCGACTTGCTTCCGTGGCTCTACGAGCGCGTCGGCGGCATCCAGCCAGCCGCTCCGGGGTTCAAGGAAATACTGCTCAAACCCGACTTCTCCATAAAGGAAATTGAAGGAGCTGTCGCCTCACATCCCACACCCTACGGACTCGTCAAGAGCCAGTGGCGGCGCAACGGCAGCAAGATTGAGTGGAACGTGACCGTACCGGCCAACACCACAGCCACCGTCTGTCTGCCCAACGGCAAGCAGAAGCGCATAGGCTCCGGCGAATACCGTTTCTAAGCTTTAAGCATCCTGCGAATGAGCAAACTTGGAAGGCGCAGCATCCACGCTGCGAGCATATCCAGTTTCCCTGCCTGTCATCTGTGCACGAATGGCTGTCTGCGCTTTTGGGTGCAGACAGCTGAGTTTTGGGATGCGGTGGGGACACCGCACCTACTAAGTTTGCCTTGTGTGCCGGGGCTCGGTTAACAAAGTTAGCCCCCGTGCGCCTCTGCTTTAACCCTAAGTTTGCGCTTGCGTAGTAGCGGGTGTGTCAAAACGAAAAATGACATTTGAAAAACTTACAATTTGCAACTCACAAGTAAAACAGGCTATGTTTTATACCCGTTTTAGAGCTATAACAAGGCATTTTACTATGCCATGACCGTGTTTTTAACGTCGATAAGTTTCAAATTGAAAGTTCTCAATCCCTCAAAAATCGTTTTGACGCACCCTCATTCGCTATTCGTGTTCAGAAAAAATAATCTCGTGGTTCTCGTGCATTCCTGCGCCGGGTAGGTGATGAACTTGCGGAACACCCATTTGCCGACTTGGTCTTCACCATCTTCTGCCAGTCCACGAGTTTCTTGAACTCTATCTCGTCGTGCTGGCGGAAAGAGCGCATAATGGCCTCCACAAGATGCCCCAACTGCGCCTTGCCTATGCCCGAAAGACTTGTCAAAAGACACATTTTCCCACAAATCTCGTAATATTTGGAGTTGAGTGCATAAATTTTGTTTCGGTGAAATGAGCGGAAAGTGCAGGTGTTGCCATCGGAATGAGCACTTTTTGCATGTCTTTTGACGCCTGTGAGAGGGCTATTTTGACGCATTCCGTGCATTTTCCGAGGGGTGGAATGGCCGGTGCGGTGCTTAAACGGATGTTATATTTCATTTTCTGTCTTGCTCTGTGTGTGCCCTCTGTTGTCAGCTTTGTTTCTTCCATTTGGCCGGCGAGACGCCTTCACGCTCGGTGAATATCTTTACGAAATAGCTATGCGAGAGAAATCCCGTGGCCTCGGCAACCTCGGCAACGGTGAGCTTCGGGTCGGCGACAAACCGCTTCTTGGCGTATTCTATGCGGAGACTGGCTATCCATTCGCGAAACGACATGCGGAAGGTCTGCTTGATGTAGGAGGAGAGATAGGTGCGGTTGGTGCACAGCTTTGTTGCCAAGTCTTCAATGGTGAGTCCGGGAGCGGTGAAGCCGTTGTCGTTGAGCCAGCCTTTCATGTTCTGTTCTATCTGGGCATAATAGGTGGGATTGCCGCTCGGCTGTGTTTCCACCGTGCCGCCGGTTTGTCTGCTGGCTTCTTCGTCGACTTCTGTCAGGTATTCCGGTTCGGAGGTTTCGAGGATGTTTTCCACCTGTTCGTAGAAGAGCAGGTAGTTCATGTAGGAGCAATAGATGTAGATAAAGAACGGAACTGACGACAGAATCCACAGATAGACATACTGGTCGGGCAGGAAGGTGAGCAGTCCGCAGCTTACACCGTAGATCACTGCCCACCATGTGTATATTGACATCCAGCGGATGTATGCGGCGATGTCTTCCGAGTGGGTGTCGTCGAAGAGGCGCACGGCACGGTGGTAGGTGCTGATGATGCGCCAGGATATGTACACGCCATAGGCAAACAGGCAAGCTGCAAGCACGGCAATGCCTGCTATCCTTTCTGTTCCTCCGTGGGGCAGGGCGAAGAGCACGCCACAGGCAAGGGCTGTGAACACGAGCCAAAGGGCAATGTTCCATACGAAACGGCGCAGGGTGACGAAGAAACGGTTGAGCAGCGTGACCATTGCCGCGGCAAAAATCCAGTAGGAAAGGAAATAGGTGGAGAGGTTCATCAGTATCGCCGCATCCTGACTCTTGAAGCGCAGGCCGCAGAAGAGATGCACCGAATAGTTGGCCGACAGCACAAGCAGAGCCACCCCCATCAGTCGGCGCGACCGTTTGTAGTTGTCGAAGATGGGCTTGTCGGGAGTTTTGGCCAGGAAGAAATAGAAGGCGAAGAAAAGCATCAGCGTCAAGGCTAACCCCAACGAGTTCTTGTATAATGTATAGTCCATGGTTGTTGCAGATTTTTTTTCGGACGAAGTGCAGCTTGGCTTATGCAAAGGTAATGCAAACGAGCGGAAAGAAAACTTGTTTTCAGTTTCCCGAGTGCAGCTTGGCTTATGCAAAGACAATGCAAACGAGCGGAAAGAAAACTTGTTTTCAGTTTCCCGAGTGCAGCTTGGCTTATGCAAAGGTAAGGAATAAAAACCACAACCACCCCTTCGACCGGGGCTGAAATGGGAAATAAACCGGTGTGGATTGGTGTGTTTCGGGATTTTGGACTACCTTTGCATTAGAGATAGCAACTGTCTCGGCAAAAGAAACAACTGAACAACTATGACCAAGAACCCCAGCGACAGCATTGTCATCATACCCACATACAATGAGAAGGAGAACATCGAGAAGATAATCCGGGCGGTGTTCGGACTCGAAAAGTGCTTCCACATACTCGTTATTGACGACGGTTCGCCCGACGGCACGGCACAGATAGTGCACCGCTTGATTGACACGGAGTTTGCCGAAAGGCTGTTCATCATGGAGCGCACAGGCAAACTGGGCTTGGGTACGGCCTATATTGCCGGGTTCAAGTGGGCTTTGGAGCGCGACTATGAATACATCTTCGAGATGGACGCAGACTTCAGCCACGACCCCAACGACCTGCCGAGGCTCTACGGAGCGTGTCACGACGAGGGCTATGATGTGGCCATAGGTTCGCGGTATGTGTCGGGCGTGAACGTGGTGAACTGGCCCATCGGGCGTGTGCTAATGAGTTACTTCGCCTCAAAATACGTGCGGTTTGTCACTGGATTTAAGGTCAACGACACTACAGCCGGTTTCAAGTGCTACCGTCGTCGTGTCTTGCAGACCATTGAGCTTGACAAGATTCGCTTCAAAGGCTATGCTTTCCAGATAGAAATGAAGTTCACGGCCCACAAAATAGGCTTCAAGATTAAGGAAGTGCCGGTGATTTTCGTCAACAGGCGTGAGGGTGTGTCAAAAATGAGCGGCGGAATCTTCAGCGAAGCTCTGTTCGGAGTGATGCGGCTGCGCTGGGACGGATGGACAAGACACTATCCCAAGCTGCCGGAATAGTTTGCTTCTCCAAAGCCGTACCATTCGTGCGCAGATGCAAGTGTCGTTACCGCATGAAAAAATATTTGTGCTCAAAAAATCTAAATCCGAAACTTGAATAGTTTTATACGCAGCAGGGTAGGGGGCTGCGGCCGTCCTATTGGTCGGGATTTTCCACAAAGCCCTGATATTCTTTCACGAGCGACGACATTACCGAGTCGTAGCTTTGGTTCATTGTGGCCCTGATGTTTGAGTTGCCCTGGCCTACGGGGTAAATTGGCGGATGTATGGTCAGGCGCAGAGGATGCCAGACAGCCCAGTGACCGTCGTTCATGCGCGGCATTACGTTGAACGAGCCGTTGATGGTAAGCGGTACAACGGGCAGCTGAAGCTCGTCGGCCAGCACAAAAGCCCCCTTCTTGAATACTCCCATGTGGCCTGTAAAGGTGCGTGCGCCTTCGGGAAACACCATCACGCTCATGCCGCTTTTAAGTGTAGCGCGCGCTTTGTCGTAGGTTTCCTTTATCCGGCTTGGACCGCGCTTGTCCACAAATATCTGGTGCGACATTTTGCAGGCAAAGCCTACGAACGGCATCTTGCGCAGCTGGTACTTCATCATCCACTTGAAATTGCGCCGGAGAAAGCCGTAAATGAGGAAGATGTCGAACGCTCCCTGATGGTTGGCCACAAACACGTAGGAGTGTCCCGGCTCTATGTTTTCCCTTCCCTCCACGGTTACGGGCAGCAAGAAGGCTCTCGTGATTATCCACGCCCACCACCTGCCTGGGTAATAGCCCCAGAAATGGCCGTTGCCAATGGTGCATCCGACCGTGACAACAATGGCCGTAAGTATTGTGGCAATAATGGTAATGGGTAGTGCCACAAAGAGTTGGTATGTTCGGTATAAGTATTTCATAGTGTCTTCTTTGGAGTTTCAGACTGTTCGGCGTTTGTTTCCGAATGAGAAAGCGTTTCTTTCTTCTCCTTGGTGCGCAGGGTAATCACCACAATCTCACCGGGCACTCCGAAACGGAACGGCATGAAGCCGCCGAGGCCGGTGCTCACATTGATGGCACGCGAGCCTTCGTAGAACATTCCTCCCCATTCCTTGTATATGAGTGAGGCCGGCGACCACCCGAACAGCTCAAACTGCATGGCGTGGGTGTGGCCGCTGAGCGTCAGCTGCGCCTTGCTTTGGGGCAGTATCTTGCGCCGCCAGCAGGTGGGGTCGTGCTCGAGCATCACGGTAAAGGGATTGCCAGACAGTCCTTCCAGCGTCTTTGCCACATTGCCGAGCTTGGGCGCATACATGCTTTCGCCGTCGTTTTCCATGCCTGCCACTACGATTGAGTCGTTGCCGCGGCGCACGGTGAGGTGCTCGTTGAGCAACAGAGTCCATCCCATCTGCCGCTCCAGGTCTATCGTCTCGCGGTTGTTGGCCTCCTTGGTTTTCTCGTCGTCTTTGACGTATACTGCATAGTCGTGGTTGCCGAGTATGGAAACTACGCCGTCCTTGGCGTGCAGTCTGGAGAGAATGGGTGCAAGGGGACGTATTTCGGACGGTCTCATGTTCTGCAAATCGCCGGTGAACACCACCATGTCAGCCTTTTGGGCGTTGATGGAGTCTATGGCTTTTTCCAGAATGTGTCTCCTGCCGTTGAGGTAAGTGCCCACATGGGCGTCGGAAAACTGCACTATGCGGTAGCCGTCGAAGCTATGGGGAAGTTCTTCAGAATAGTATTCCACCTGCCGCACGTCCAGTTTGCTGAAGCCGACGGTTGCTCCGTAGATGAGTATGAACCACGATACGGCCACAAAAGCCGCTCCCACGTGGTGGCCATAGTTGTGGCGTATGCGGAAGCCGCTGAGCTTGCGCACCAGCCATCCCGCCACGGAGCAGAATGCGTACTCGAATTTGGGCACTACGAGGAAACCCAACAGGAAAAGATAGGTGTTGAGCAGTCCCGTCTCGGCAGGTGCAAAGTCGGGAAGCATGGCCATGTATACGGTGAACACCGCCATTACCACTCCGGGAAACCACCACAGCAACCGCTTCCGCAATCTATGGTGAGAAGCGCGCCGCAGATAGTGCAGGTCGATGAAAAGGTCTGCCAGCAGAATGGCGAGCAGTATGGGTATGAAAATTCTTGCAATCATCGGTCTTTATCCTATAACTTTCGTTTGACAGATTTTGTTGCTAAACTGTAGTCGTCTTGTGTTCAATCGTTGTTTTGCTCAGGCTTGTGCAGCGTTTGTCTTTGTCTTGTGCAGCGTCTACCTCAGGCTTGCGCTTAGGAACCGCCGCATCATTTCGACAGGTACGTTGCGCCTGCGGGCATAGTCGTGCAGCTGATCGTTTCCAATCTTGCCCAGCGAGAAGTAGCGGGCTTGCGGATGGGCAATCATGAGGCCGCTCACGCTGGCGTGAGGTCTCATGGCTCCGCTTTCGGTCAGTCTTATTCCTATGTCTTTTGCGCCGAGTGCGTCGGCGATAATGAAGTTGAGGCTTGTGTCGGGCAGCGACGGATAGCCCACGGCTGGCCGTATGCCCTGGAACTTCTCGGCGTGCAGCTCGTCCATGGTCAGCTGTTCGTCGGGCGCATATCCCCAGTATGTTTTCCTCGTGTCCTCGTGCAGCTTCTCGGCAGCGGCCTCGGCGAGTCGGTCGGCAAGCAACTGGAACATCATTTTTCGGTAGGCATCGTTGTCGAAGTCGGTCTCCATGCCAATGTCCACCGATGTTGCAAACAACGCCATGCGGTCGGGTTTGCCCGACGACAGCGGCCTTATGAAGTCGGCAAGGCACAGGTTGGGTTTGCCGTCCTGTTTCTCCTGCTGTTGTCTCAGCATGGGCAGCCTTATGTCCCCGCCAAGGATGATGTCGTCGCCGTCGCTGTTGGCCGTTTCAATCCGCAGAACGGCGTGGACTCGGTAGCGGCCTTCTATGGTCGACAGGGCTTGTTCCGCCTCGCGGCGCAGCTTGTCCTGCTCCTTGCGGTCGCGTATTTGCCACGCAAAGTAGTAGTATACCCAGTTGATGTACGGCACCAGTTCGCTTATGTCGTATGTTATCAGCTTTCTCATCGGGGGAGTTTACGGTCGGATGCTTGTGCTTGTTTGGGTCGGCAGTCGGCGGAGTTGCCTTAGCGGAAGGCCACTTTTTGTCCTATGTAGGAACGGTCCACGCCTTGTTGGCCGTACACTTCGTGGCCGTTGCACAGCGTGTGTTCCACTTTCCACCGGAATGTGTGTCCCTCCAAAGGACTCCATCCGCACTTGCTCTCAATCACGTCTTTGCTGACAACCCAGGGTTCGCCTTTGTGCACGATGGTCAGGTCGGCCTTGTAGCCGGGGCGCAGAAAGCCTCTGTCTCTCACGCTGAATAGCCGTGCAGGGGCGTGGCACATCAGTTCAACCATGCGCTCCATGCTCAAAACGCTGTTGTCAACGAGTTCCAGCATGACCGGAAGCGAGAACTGAACCATGGGCATTCCCGATGCTGCGCGGGCGCATCCGCCCTGTTTCTGGTCGTAGCGGTGGGGAGCATGGTCGGTTGCCACCACACTTATGCGCCCGTCGGTCAGGGCACGGCGTAGTGCGTCGCGGTCGGAACGGCTCTTTATGGCCGGGTTCACCTTTATCCTTGCGCCGAGAGTGGCGTAGTCTTCAGTGCTGAAGAGCAGGTGGCCTGTGACTGCCTCGGCCGTTATGCGCTTGTCGTTGGGCGAGAACAGTTCCAGTTCGCGTGCGGTCGTTATGTGCGCCACGTGCAGTTGTGCCCCGAACTGCTTGGCCAGGGCTACGGCGGTGGCGGTGCTTCGGTAGCAGGCTTCCTCGCTCCTTATGGCCGGATGCAGCTTTATGTCCGGGTCGTCGCCGTATTTGGCCTTGGCTTCCGCCATGTTGCGGTTTATGACGGCGGTGTCTTCGCAATGGGCCATGATGGGCAACGGTGATGTGCTGAACAGTTTTTCGAGTGCATCGGTGCTGTCCACAAGCATGTTTCCGGTGGACGAACCCATGAAGAGTTTCACTCCCGGCACTTCGTGCGGGTCTATCTGTGGCAGAAGGTGGGCGTTGTCGTTGGTTGCGCCGAAGAAAAACGAGTAGTTCACGTGGCTCTTCTCTGCCGCCAAGGCAAACTTCCCGGCCAGAGTTTCCAGCGTTGTTGTCTGCGGAACGGTGTTTGGCATTTCGAAGAACGTGGTCACTCCACCAGCTGCGGCGGCTCTGCTTTCGCTTTCGATGTCGGCTTTGTCGGTAAGTCCCGGCTCGCGGAAGTGTACGTGGGTGTCTATTACGCCGGGCATTACGACACAGCCCGAAGCATCAATCGTTCTGTCAAACGGTGCTTCGGGCTGTGCGGTACTGTCTGAAATGCCGGTTATCGTCTCGCCTTCAATGGTTATTGAGCCATTGTGAGTGCACCCTTCGTTGACAATCAGCGCATTTTTTATCAGCGTTCTCATGCAATTATCTTATTGTTGTGGTGTGCTCAGTTCCGGGTGTTGCGGCAGTTGCGGCGATGGCGGTTGCTGCATGGGCTGCTGCATAGGCTGTTCCTGAGCCTGTCCCGGTTCCAGTCCCTGCATACGTGCCTCGTTTTCGGTGGCCGTCTGATAGTAGTCTCTCACGTAGGGATTGCTCTTGAACTTGTCTGTTGCCTTGCTCATGATGTCCTCTATCTGCGGTGTGAGTATGGGATACTTGTAGCCGCAGGTGAGCATCATGAACACGCCCGGGCCGAGCACGTTGTCGAAGTTGTCTGTTATGAAGGTGGTCACCAGCTTGTCTTCCTGCGCAGCTATCCTTGCTGCCTCTGCCGACAGATGCTCGTTGATGGTGTCTTCGTCTATTCCGTCGAGCATCATCTGGCTCTGCTTGTGTGAAAGCTCGGTCAGCTGGTTGTCGAGCTGTTTGTGCTTGTCGAGGAATTGGTAGAGCTTGTCGTTCAGCGGCGTGCCGCTTACGGTCTGGCTGGCGTTGTCAATCTTTATGGTTATCTCTCCGTCTTCGAGCACGACGGGCATGAGGCTCTCGTCGCCCATGAACAGGTTTGCCATGCGCACGGTGTCGAGCACTCCGGTGAAGTTAAACTGTCCGTGAACTACATCGCAGGAGTCAAGGCTCTTCAATTCGTTGTTCTTGATTACCCGCAGATACAGCTTGTTACCGTCGAGTGACGACACCGACGATGAGCCTTGCACGCTGAATGTGTTGGCGCACGAGGAGAGAATGGCTGCCACGGCACCGCACAGGAGTGCGGGCTTGCTCACGGAATGTTTACGTTTCATCATTGTCGCAAATGTACAAGGATATGTTGAGGGAAGGAAATAAATTCAGTCAATTTAAAACTAAGCTGGCGGCTTTTAGCGTTTTTTTTCCTCTTTCTCCAGTTCCCACCCTATGCGGTGGGTGGAGTAGAGCTGCAAAACCGCAGCTACGAGCAGAGCCACTACCCAGTTGTTGTGTATGTACTGCACATACATGAGCAGCGGCAGGCCGAACAGGTTGTCCATGTCGGCAAACATGAGCAGCGCGGCGATGAGGAAGAAGAAGTCGCTCACCACGGTGATGTGGCGCAGACGGCGTATGGTGAAGCTGTCGCCCTCGTATTTCTGTTTCAGCTGCATGAGCACAAAGGCCATTACGCCCATGGCAAACACGTATGGCGACCACGGAAGCATGAACACTCTGGCTCCGCTGCCCACTACCATGAGCATTGCGCCCAGAAGGAATATGATGTTTTCGGCCTTATTCAGTTGTTTCATATGACTGTTGTTGGGGGTGGCGCACATCGTCGCTCAGGACAAAGATGTCCTCGTCGTCTGTTTTCATGAAGTAACGCTCCCGTGCAATCTTCCTGATGGTTCTCGGGTCTTTTTCAAGTGCCTTCAGGTTCTTCATGTCATGCTCGTATTTGCCGCGTAGCTTGCCGATTTCGTCCCTCAGTTCCGCTATCTTCTGCCTGTTGCGGTAGTGGCTCCAGATGCTGTTGTCGTCGGCGAAGCCCACAATCACGATTCCCAGCACGGCCACAACCACGTATTTCAGTAGTCTGGAGCGGCTTATCTTCACGAAGACGGTCTTTATGCGTTTCATGTGCGTGGCGTTATATTGGTTACAAAGGTAGTCATAAAGCCTGAATATGTGGCGGAGAGCCTGTGCTTTTTGCTTTTTTTTAGACTGTGGGGAGTGGCTCCCGACAGCATCCGGATTGCTTCGGGATGGTGTCGGGATGGCTTCGGGACGGGAAGTCGCCTGGCTTGTGATGACAATCGGCTTGCTTTCGCACGGCAAAGCCACAGTTGTTTCCGTAAATGCCGTGTTTTTTGACCGCTATTTATTAACTTTGCACACACAACACCTATTTTTATACACATTGTAATGGAAGAATACATTGTTTCGGCGCGCAAGTACCGTCCCGGCACGTTCGACACCGTGGTGGGGCAGTCGGCGCTCACCACAACGCTGAAGAATGCGGTGAAGAGCGGTAAGCTGGCTCATGCCTACCTCTTCTGCGGACCGCGCGGTGTGGGCAAAACCACCTGCGCCCGAATATTTGCCAAGGCCATCAACTGCCAAAGCCCCACTCCCGACGGCGAGGCGTGCAACGAGTGCGAGAGCTGCCGGTCGTTCAATGAGCAAAGGTCGCTCAACATCTTCGAGCTTGACGCCGCCAGCAACAACTCTGTGGAGCACATAAAGACCCTCATGGAGCAAACGAGGATTCCTCCGCAGGTGGGACGCTACAAAGTGTTCATCATCGACGAGGTGCACATGTTGTCAACGGCGGCTTTCAACGCCTTTCTCAAGACTCTCGAAGAGCCGCCCGCACACGTGGTGTTCATCCTCGCCACCACCGAGAAGCACAAGATACTGCCCACCATACTGTCCCGCTGCCAGATATACGACTTTGAACGCATGACCGTGCGCGACACGGTGAACCATCTGAAGCACGTGGCCGAGAGCGAGGGAATAGAATGCGACGATGAGGCTCTGGCCGTGATAGCCGAAAAGGCCGACGGCGGAATGCGCGACGCTCTGTCCATCTTTGACCAGGCGGCGAGCTTCTGCCAGGGCAAGATTACGTATGAAAAGGTCATCGAAGACCTTAACGTGCTCGATTCGGACAATTATTTCCGCATAGTTGACCTGTGTCTTGAAAACCGTGTGGCCGACATCATGGTGCTGCTCAACGGCATAATAAACAAGGGATTTGACGGCGGACTGCTCATCGCAGGGCTGGCACGCCACGTCAGAAACGTGCTCATGGCCAAGGACGACAGCACCCTGCCGCTGCTCGAAGTGAGTGAGAGGCAGAGCGAACGCTACCGCGAGCAGGCCAAGAAGTGCGACACGCGTTTCCTCTATCAGGCTCTCAGGCTCATGAACCAGTGTGACGTAAACTACAAGCAGAGCGGCAACAAAAGGCTGCTCGTGGAGCTGACGCTCATAGAAATGGCGCAGATAACGCAGCCGGGCGACGCTCCTGAAGCGTCGGGGCGCAGCCCTAAGAGACTGAAAACCCTGTTCCGAAACCTCATCCAGCAGCCCCGGCCTGCAACAAAGGCTCAGCAGGTGGCCTCGGCCGGGCAAGTGAGCAATGCTGCTGGACAGGCCGCAAAGCCTGTGGCGTGTGCCGCGCCGGGAGAAACGGCATCCGCGGCTCCGGCCACAGGCGCGGAAAATACAGCAAAGCGTCCCACCGCCACCTATAGAGCCGGTACCAGGACTGTGCTGAAAGGCGACAAAGGCGTGATAGGCTTCTCGTGGAAAAACATGAAGCAGCGCAGCATGCAGACGAAGATGGTGGTGCTGCCGGGCACGCTTGACGCAAGCGATCCCAACGCGAAGCCAAGTGACGAGCAGTGGGAGTTTAACCAGCAGGATCTGGACTACCAGTGGATGTCCATGTGCAACCGTATGCCGCAGAAGTTGCGGGGACTTGCAGCACGAATGAAAAACCTTTTTCCGGTGATAACCACCATGCCGGCGATAGAAGTAAAGGTGGACAACAGGCTGGTGCTCGAGGAAATGGAAGCCATAAAGGGCAGCATTGTCAACACGCTCAAGCTCTATCTGCACAACAACGCCATAACGCTTTCAATATCCGTCAACGACCGTCCGGCGGCTGCCCGCATACTCACGCGCCGCGAACAGTATGAGGAACTGAGCAAAAAGAACCCTGCTGTGGCGAAACTGCAGGAAATGTTCGGGCTGGAACTGGCGTAGGCTGGACTTCAGTAGTGCTCAAAAAATAGCTTTGACAATTTGTTTTTTTTCTGTCCGGTAAAACGCAATAGGCTTCATTGCCCATCGAAGCCTGTTGCGATTGCCGATGAAGCCTACTTCGTTGCCCAACGAAGCCTGTTGCGATTGCCGATGAAGCCTACTTCATTGCCCAACGAAGGCCATTGCCCAAAATGGCATGAAAAGCACATGATTTCAGTCATTTTTGCGTATATGGCGATATAACACACCTTGTCAAGAATGCCTTGAGAAAAGTTTGATGGCTGATGCAAGAATTGTGGCGAGCGTATCCGCACAGTGCCAAGATGCCGGTCAAACGATGTGGTGTATGACGCAAGCGTCAAGTCGCTTGTCGTGTATCTCTGCGTCGTGCAGTTCCTTCCTTATGGGCGTATTGCCAATTTCCTGCATGACGTTCTCTGTCTGTCCCCAAGCGAGGGTTCGTTGGTGAATTGGGTGAATGAGGCCAAAAGAAATGCACAGCCGATTGTTGACAGCAATAAAAACAAAAAGCACAAGCGGAACTACTGCGCCCCAAGGTTGTGGGTCGTCGGCAGTTCCGCTTGTGCGTTATGGGGGATTAGATGAGCGTCATTCCCATCTCTTTGCACTCTTTGCGCATTTCGTCGGGCCAGATGCTTGCCTGAATTTCGCCTATGTGTCCCTTGTGGAGCAACACCATGCACAGGCGGCTTTGCCCTATTCCGCCGCCGATGCTTAGCGGCAGTTCGCCGTTGAGAAGTTTCTTGTGGAAGTAGAGCTGCTCGCGCGACTCTTCGCCCTCGGCCTTCAGCTGGCGCAGAAGAGCATCCTTGTCAACGCGGATTCCCATGGAAGAGAGTTCAAACGAGCGTCCCAGCACAGGATACCACACGAGAATGTCGCCGTTGAGTCCGGCGTGGCCGTCGCAAGTGGGCGTTGACCAGTCGTCGTAGTCGGGCGCACGGCCGTCGTGCTTCTCTCCGTTGGACAGCCGTCCGCCTATTCCTATGACAAACACCGCTCCGTATTTCTCGCAGATGGCATTCTCGCGCTCGTGGGGAGACTTGTCGGGATACATCTTGAGCAAGTCCTCGCTGTGTATGAACGTGATTTTCTCCGGCAGGAAAGGCTTTATCTGCGAATAAGTCTCGCACGTGAGGTATTCTGTGCGGCGTATGGCGGAGTAAATCCGCTCCACCACGCTCTTCAGGTAGTCAATGGTGCGCTCCTTGGCCGTGATAACCGCCTCCCAATCCCATTGGTCCACGTACAGCGAGTGCAGATTGTCAAGTTCTTCGTCGGCTCTTATGGCGTTCATGTCCGTATAGATGCCGTAGCCCGGTTCTATTTCATACTCGGCCAGAGAAAGACGTTTCCACTTGGCGAGAGAGTGTACAACCTCGGCTTTTGCGTCGCCAAGGTCCTTTATGGGGAACGTCACCGCACGCTCCACACCGTTAAGGTCGTCGTTGATGCCCAGTCCCTTGAGCACAAAGAGCGGTGCTGTGACGCGCCGGAGACGCAGTTCGGTGGATAGGTTCTGCTGGAAAAAGTCCTTAATCAGCTTTATGCCCTGCTCTGTCTGCTTGGTATCGAGCAGCGGTTCGTAGCCTATTGGCCTGATAATGTTTGCCATGCAAAGATTGTTTTTGGGTGGTTTTGTGGTTTATGTTGCTTGGTTTTGCCGCACCGTGCGGCTTTGGGGCATGAGCGGAAAGGTCTTTCCTGTTCTTACAATGCCTATTGCAAAGGTACGTCTTTTGTGTTAAAATGAAAACAAATAAGGCAGTTTATTTTGCAAAAAGCTTGGATTTGTGCTGTTTTGCTTTCTGTTTTGGACTGCTTTGTATTATGTTTGCGACAATATTGCTTTCTGTTTTGAGTCGTTTGGCGATGCGTTTGGGGCTCACCCGACAAACATGGGGGATTCTTTTGTTCTGTGGAAAAGTCATACCTTTGTGGTATGAACAATCAAGGACTATTAGCATTGGCACAGTTAATTCTG